>JAQVEQ010000183.1 GCA_028697875.1 Novosphingobium sp.
CATGGCCTTGAGCCCGAGGCGGGCGAACATTGCCGCGTCGCTGTCGTCGCCCGCGTTGGGCGCAGTCAGCAGCTTGTCCCCGGTGAAGATCGAGTTCGCGCCCGCGAGGAAGCACATCGCCTGCGTCATCTCGGACATGGATTCACGGCCCGCCGAAAGGCGCACCATCGAACGCGGCATGGTGATCCGCGCCACCGCCACGGTGCGGACGAACTCGACGTCGTCGATCTTCGCCATCGGCGTGTCGGCCAGCATGTCGCCCAGCACGGTGCCCTTGACCGGGACCAGCGCATTGACCGGCACCGACTGCGGGTGATCGGGCAGCGTGGCGAGCGTGTGGACGAAACCAACGCGATCCTCGCGCGTTTCGCCCATGCCGACGATCCCGCCCGAGCAGACGTTGATCCCCGCCCGGCGCACTTCGCCCAGCGTATCGAGCCGGTCTTCCATCGTCCGCGTGGTAATGATCTCGCCATAGCGTTCGGGCGAGGTGTCGATGTTGTGGTTGTAGTAATCGAGCCCGGCATCGGCCAGCATGTCGGCCTGCTGCGGGGTCAGCATCCCCAGCGTCATGCAGGTTTCCAGCCCCATGGCGCGCACGCCCTTCACCATCTCGATGATGGCGGGCATGTCGCGGTCCTTGGGATTGCGCCAGGCGGCGCCCATGCAGAACCGGGTCGATCCCCCATCGCGCGCCTGGGCCGCG
Organism: Novosphingobium sp.; assembly: GCA_028697875.1. Taxonomy (GTDB): domain Bacteria; phylum Pseudomonadota; class Alphaproteobacteria; order Sphingomonadales; family Sphingomonadaceae; genus Caenibius. The sequence continues at coordinate 707 of JAQVEQ010000183.1, forward strand.
CGCTGGAGCACTTCCTGCACTTCCAGCAGCTTGGTTGCCTTGACCCCGCTGTCGGCCTTCACGCTCTGCGAGCAGTAGCCGCAATCCTCGGCACAGCCGCCGGTCTTGATCGAAAGCAGCGTGGAAAGCTGCACTTCGTTCGCCGGGTGGTTCGCCCGGTGCACCCCGGCCGCGCGGAAGACCAGCTCGGTAAACGGCAGGTCGAACAGCTCCGCGATTTCCTCGCGGGTCCAGTCGTTACGCGGTTCGGTGCGTGCCTCGGTCATTCGGCGGCGTCCTTCAGGGTTTCACCGGCAGGCGGCATGTTGTGGCCGAGCAGCCGCAGCATGTCGGCCGCACATTCGACCACGTTGGAGCCGGGGCCGTAGATCCCCTGGACCCCTGCGTCGCGCAGATAGTCGTAGTCCTGCGGCGGGATCACGCCGCCTGCCACGACCTTGATGTCGCTGCGGCCGGCAGCCTTGAGCAAGCGGACGAGTTCGGGGATCAGCGTCTTGTGCCCGGCGGCGAGCGACGACGCGCCGATCGCGTCCACCCCTGCTTCCAGCGCCATGTCGCAGGTTTCCTGCGGGGTCTGGAACAGCGGGCCGGAGACGACTTCGAAGCCCATGTCGGCAAAGGCGCTGGCGATCACGTTGGCGCCGCGGTCGTGGCCGTCCTGGCCCATCTTGGCGACCATGACCTTGGGCTTGCGTCCGAGACGGCGCGCGACGGCTTCGACCCCGTCGACCACCGCCTGATAGCGGCTGTCGCCGGCATAGGCCGCGCCGTAGACGCCCTTGACCGGGGTCGGCACGGTGCCGTGGCGGCCGAAGGCCACTTCCATCGCGTCGGAAATCTCGCCCAGCGTGGCCCGTTCGCGCGCGGCATCGACAGCAAGCGCCAGCAGGTTGCCGGTGCCTGCCGCGCCTTCTTCCAGCGCCTTGAGCGCGGCGCGGCACTTCACTTCGTCACGCGATGCGCGAACCTTGTTGATGCGCGCGATCTGCGCTTCGCGGACCGCCGTATTATCGACTTCCAGCGTTTCGATCTGTTCCTCGTTGGCGAGGCGGAACTTGTTGACGCCGACGATCACGTCCTCGCCCCGGTCGACCCGCGCCTGACGGGCGGCGGCGGCTTCCTCGATCATCGCCTTGGGCCAGCCCGCGTCCACGGCCTTGGCCATGCCGCCTTCGGCTTCGACCTTCTCGATGATCTTCCACGCCTCGTCGACCAGCTGCTTGGTCAGTGCCTCGATGTAGTAGGAACCGCCCAGGGGATCGACGACATTGCACATGCCGGTCTCTTCCTGGATCACGATCTGGGTGTTGCGGGCGATGCGGGCCGAGAAATCGGTCGGCAGCGCGATCGCTTCGTCGAGCGCATTGGTGTGGAGCGACTGGGTCCCGCCCAGCATCGCGGCCATGGCTTCGATCGTAGTGCGGATGACGTTATTGTAGGGGTCCTGCTCGGTCAACGACACGCCCGAAGTCTGGCAGTGGGTGCGCAGCATCTTGGAGCGTTCGTCCTTCGCGCCGAGCTGGGTCATGGCACGGTACCACAGGGTACGCGCGGCGCGCAGCTTGGCCACTTCCATGAAGAAGTTCATGCCGATGGCGAAGAAGAACGACAGGCGCCCGGCGAACTTGTCGATGTCGAGCCCGCTGGCCACGCCGTACTTCACGTATTCCATGCCGTCGGCGATGGTGAAGGCCAGTTCCTGCACCTGCGTCGCCCCGGCTTCCTGCATGTGGTAGCCGGAAATCGAGATGCTGTTGAATTTCGGCATGTGGTCCGCCGTGTAGTCGAAGATGTCCGAAATGATCCGCATCGAGGGTTCGGGCGGGTAGATGTAGGTGTTGCGGACCATGAACTCCTTGAGGATGTCGTTCTGGATGGTCCCGGTGAGTTGTTCGGGCTTCACGCCCTGCTCTTCGGCCGCGATGATGTAGAACGCGAGGCACGGGATCACGCCGCCGTTCATCGTCATCGACACGCTCATCTGGTCGAGCGGGATCTGGTCGAAGAGGATCTTCATGTCCTCGACACTGTCGATCGCCACGCCCGCCTTGCCGACGTCGCCCACCACGCGCGGGTGGTCGGAGTCATAGCCGCGGTGAGTCGCAAGGTCGAAAGCGACCGAAAGGCCCTTCTGACCGGCGGCGAGGTTGCGGCGGTAGAAGGCGTTGGATTCCTCGGCAGTGGAGAAGCCCGCGTACTGGCGGATCGTCCACGGACGGCCGGCATACATACTGGCCTTCACCCCGCGGGTGAACGGCGCGAAACCGGGCAGGCCCGGTTCCCAGCCCGCGAGATCCTCGCCGGTGTAAAGCGGCTTCACGTCGATCCCTTCCGGCGTGTGCCAGGTCAGGTCGCGGCCCTTCACTTCCTTGTCGGCGAGTGCTTTCCAGTCGTTGACGGTCGGTTTGTCGGTCATGGTCGTCCTTGCGGGCCTCAGCGGCCCTTGAATTGCGGTTTGCGCTTCTCGCCGAAGGCGGCGATAGCTTCCTTGAAATCTTCGCTGCGGCCGAGCGCCCGCTGGTTGTCGCGTTCGCGGTTCAACGATTCGTCGAACCCGTGATCGAGCGCGAAGGCCATCTGGCGGCGGATCATGCCGATGGCGAGCACCGGCCCGGCGGCCAGCTTCGCGGCCAGTGCCTGCGCCGTTGCCAGCACCTCGTCATCCGCCACCACGCGGTTGACGAGCCCGGCGGCTTTCGCCTCCTCCGCGCTCATCTTCTCGCCCAGCAGGGCCAGTTCCATCGCCCGGGCCCGGCCCGCGCCGCGCGCCACCAGCCAGCTCGCCCCGGCATCCGGCACGAGACCGATGTTGACGAAGGCCAGCAGGAGATAGGCCGACTGCGCCATGACAACGATGTCGCCGGCAAGGCCAAGACTGACGCCCGCACCCGCGACCGGGCCGTTGAGCGCGGTCACGACCGGCAAGTCGAGCCCGGCCAGCTTGCGCACGAAGGGGTGGTAGGCTTCTTCGAGCAGGTTGCCGAGATCGTCGGGCAGGCCTTCGTACCCGGCGCCATCCGGCTGGATATCCGCGCCCGAACAGAAGAAGCGCCCCTCGCCCGTCAGGACCAGCGCCCTGGCCCCGCCCGCGCGCGCCGCGTCGATCGCACCGGCCAGCTCGGCGAAGACGCCGGGCGTCAGCGCGTTGAGCTTGTCCGGACGCGCGAGGGCCAGCGTCGTGACCGGCCCTTCGCTCGAAACGGAAATGAACCTGTAGGCCATCAATGCGCCTCTTTCGGCGTTTCCATGATCTCGGTCAGCATCCCGTTCATGTCCTTGGGATGGACGAAGAAGATCAGCGTGCCGTGCGCGCCGATGCGCGGTTCGCCGAGGACACGCTTGCCCATGGCCTCGAACGCGGCCTTGGCGGCATGGATGTCTGGCACTTCGAAGCAGACGTGGTGCTGCCCGCCGAGCGGGTTCTTCGCCAGCCAGCCAGCAACCGGGCTGTCCTCGCTCGTCGGTTCGAGCAATTCGACCTGCGTGCCGTGCGTGCCATTTTCGCCCGGCGTGTTGACGAAGCAGACGCGGACCTTCTGGCTTTCCAGCACGAAAGGTTCGGTAATGTCCGTCGCGCCCATGACGTCGCGGTAGAACGCGATCGAGGCGTCGAGATCCGGCGTCGCGACGCCGATATGGTTCATGCGGCCCAGTTTCATGGTTCCAGTCCTTATTGGTGTTCGATCGCGACTTCGCTCTTCAGCGAATTGCCGATGATGCAATAGCTGTGCGCGGCGTGGTGCAGATCGTCGATCTCTTCGGCGGTCGGCAGCTTGTCGCCCACGAACTTCACGTCGGGACGCAGGGTGATCTTGCTCATCCAGCTCTTGCCGTCTTCCCGCTTGGCCATCTCGCCCACGGCGTTGTCGACGTAGTACTCGATCGCAAAGCCCTTCTTCGCCGCGAAGGCGAGGAAGTAGAGCATGTGGCAGCTCGACAGGGACGCGATCAGCGCCTCTTCCGGGTCGATACCGGCCGGGTCCGACATCGGCTCCGGCACCACCTGCGGCGACGGCGAAGCGACATAGCTTTCGCCGCCATCGAAGGATGCCTCGTGCCGGCGGCTGAACTTGTTGCTGGCGAAATCGTCGCCATCGGCCAGTCGCCAGCTTACCGTTGCTTCGTAAAGTCCCATCGGGTGCCTCCGCCTGTTCAGCTTAGAGCGGGATGTTGTCGTGCTTCTTCCACGGGTTTTCCAGCTCCTTGTTGCGGAGCTTGCGCAGGCCCAGGGCGATGCGGCGGCGGGTGGAATGCGGGTAGATCACTTCGTCGATGAAGCCCTTGCTCGCCGCGACGAACGGGTTGGCGAAGCGGTCTTCGTATTCCTTGGTCCGTTCCGCGATCTTGTCCGGATCGCCCATGTCCTTGCGGAAGATGATCTCGACCGCGCCCTTGGCGCCCATCACCGCGATTTCGGCGGTCGGCCAGGCGTAGTTGAGGTCGCCGCGCAAGTGCTTGGAGCTCATGACGTCGTAAGCGCCGCCATAGGCCTTGCGGGTGATGACGGTGATTTTCGGCACGGTCGCTTCGGCATAGGCGAACAGCAGCTTCGCGCCGTGCTTGATGATGCCGTTATGCTCCTGGTCGGTGCCCGGCAGGAAGCCCGGTACGTCGACGAAGGTCAGGATCGGGATGTTGAAGCAGTCGCAGAAGCGCACGAAACGCGCGGCCTTCTTCGAGCTGTTGATGTCGAGCACGCCGGCCAGCACCATCGGCTGGTTGGCGACGACGCCGACCGTGCGCCCTTCCACCCGGCCGAAGCCGCAGAGGATATTGCCCGCATGGGCCGGCTGCACTTCGAAGAAGTCGCCTTCGTCCAGCACCTTACGGATCACTTCGTGCATGTCGTAAGGCTGGTTGGCATTGGCCGGGATCAGGGTGTCGAGGCTGCCTT
>JAQVEQ010000184.1 GCA_028697875.1 Novosphingobium sp.
AGGGACTCAACCCGCTGGAACAGTTCATGCTGGCCGACATCGCCGTCCACATGCCCGGTTCGCTGCTGCTGCGCTCCGACCGGGGCAGCATGGCCCATTCGCTGGAAATCCGCGTCCCCTTCCTGTCGCACGATTTCGTCGACTGGACGCTGACCATGCCGAGCTCGATGAAACTGCACGGCAAGACCGGCAAGTACGCCTTGCGCAAGGCGGTGGAACCGTGGTTCCCGCCCGGCGCGTTCGACAAGCGCAAGATCGGGTTCCAGTTGCCGTTCGGCGAATGGTTCCGCGGCGATTTCAGCCAGTTCGCGCAGGAAGCCTGGCACGAAAGCGGCGCGCAGGAATGCGGCCTGTTGCAGACTGCCGCCGTCGACGCGCTGTTTGCCGAACATCGCGCGGGGCTCGCCAACCATGGCCGGATTCTCTATGCGATCGCAATGTTCAGCTGCTGGTGGCAGCAGGCCATTGCCGGTGGCGGAGACCCGGCATGACGCCAATCACGGAGGTCTGAGGAATGCTGGTCGACCTGCGCAGCGACGCCGATGCGCTCGCGACACCGGGCGATGTCTGCATCGTCGGCGGCGGTGCCGCCGGAGTCGTGCTGGCGCGGCGGCTGGCCGCCAGGGGGCACGACGTCATCCTGCTGGAAAGCGGCGGGCTCGATTTCGAACAGGCAACCCAGGATCTCTACAAGGGCGCCAATGTCGGCATGCCCTATTACGATCTCGAGGAATCGCGCTTGCGCTTCTTCGGCGGAACCGTGTCGATCTGGGGCGGGCGCGCGGCGCGGATGGACCCGATCGATTTCGAGAAACGCGACTGGGTCCCCCACAGCGGCTGGCCGATCCGGCTTTCCGACGTCGAACCCTATTACCGCGAAGCCGATGCCGTGTTCGAACTCGGCGAAGCGTTCGACGAGGCGGAAACCTGGCAGCGGCTGGGCGTCGAACCCTATGCCTTCGACGAAGACCGGATCGCGACCGCCCTGTGGCGGTTCGACGAGGCGGCCGAACGGTTCGCCGCCGCGCGCACGCGCGACCTGTTCGATGCGCCGAACGTCCGTGTGGTGCTCCACGCCAATGCCGTGAAGCTGCAGGCGGGGGCCGATGCCCGGACGGTCGAGCATGTCGAAGTGCGCCCGCTCGACGGCCCGGTCCGCAAGGTTTCGGCGAAGCATTACGTCCTGGCTTGCGGCGCGATCGAGAACGCCCGCCTCCTGCTCGCTTCCGACGACGTCGAAACGGCGGGAATCGGCAATGGCCGCGACCAGGTCGGGCGCTTCTTCATGGAACATCCGACCGGCCGCATCGCCAAGGTCGAAACCGCGCATCCCTACCAGATCTGGGACGCCTACCAGAAACGCTTCGTCCGCTCCGGCGTGCCGCTGGCGCCCGCGCTCAGGCTGGGCGACGCCGTGCAGCGGGAAAAGCGGGCGCTCAACGACATCGCCACGTTCAAGCTGCAACGCGACCCGAAGCGCGGCGTCGCGCTGGGCAACAAGCTGTACCACAACCTCAAGCATTCGATTTCGCCCGACCGCAAGGGGCGCTTCCTCGACCATGCCTATCGCGGGCTGCGCGCCTGGTTCCACCACCGGCTGCGCGGAACGCTGGAACGGTCCATGGCGGCCACCGGCATGACCGGGCTCTACATGATCGTGCGCGGCGAACAGGCCCCCAACCCCGACAGCCGCATCCTCCTGTCGGCAGAGCGCGACGCGCTGGGCAACCGGCGGGCCGACCTCGACTGGCAGCTGTGCGAACTGGACAAGCACAGCGCCCGGGTGATGGCCGACACTTTCGGCGCCGAACTGCAACGCCTGGGCAAGGGACGCACCGTGCAGAGCGAATGGCTGGCGGAACCCGGCGCGCAATGGCCGGTCGATCCGACGGTCGGCAACCACCCCATCGCCGGTTACCACCACGTCGGCGGCACCCGGATGAGCACCGATCCCGCGCAGGGCGTGGTCGACGCCGATTGCCGGGTCCACGGCTATGCCAACCTTCACGTGGCGGGCAGTTCGGTGTTCAGCACGGCGGGCTGGGCCAATCCGACTTTCACTCTCGTCGCCCTTGCCCTGCGGCTGGGCGACCGCCTCGACACGGTCCTTCGCAACCGGTAGCAGGCCACGCAAGGAAGCGGGACCGCCCGCCGCCGAAAAGGAATTTCAATGAGCAACGACGTGATGCCGGAATGGCTGGCGCTATCCGGATCGGCCGAGGTTCCCATCTGGGGCATGGACAATCGCGAACGCGTGCGGCGGCTGGCCTGCGCCTCGAAGAAGACCCCGCCCGAAGGCCGCAAGCTGCAGGTCAACCTCGCCTATGTCTTCGACCCGCTGCTGATGCGGCTGGCGCTCGACAACCCCGACATCGCCTTCGTGCATGGCGACCGGTTCGTGATCGGCGTCGACACGCCCGGCGCGAAGACGGTCGATCTCGCCACCGGGCCGGAATTCTACAACGCGCAGTTGCGCAAGCTCGAACGGCCTTTCGCGATCCCGCTGACCGCCGGGACCAGGGCGCAGGCCGAACGCGCCAGCTACAACGCCTCCTACAAGGGAGTGACGGACCTTCTCACCAAGTATCTGTGGCCCGGCCTTGCCTTCCACATGACCCGGATCGCCGCCGCGCTGCGCATGACGCCCAACATGGTCACCGCCATCGGCGCGGCCCTGTGTGTCTGGGCCACCGTGCTGTTCTGGCAGGGGCATTACTGGCAGGGCATGGCCGCCGGCTTCGTGTTCATGGTGCTGGATACGGTGGACGGCAAGCTTGCCCGCTGCACTGTCACTTCCAGCTGGTGGGGCAATATCTTCGACCATGGCATCGACCTCGTCCATCCGCCGTTCTGGTGGTGGGCCTGGGCCGTCGGGCTCGGCAGATGGGGGCTTGCCTATTCGACCGAAACATTCGCCTGGGTGATCGGGGCGATCGTCGGCGGCTATGTCGTCCAGCGCCTGATCGAAGGGGCGTTCATGCGGCTGTACGGCGGGATTCACATCCACGTCTGGCAGCGCTTCGACAGCCGGTTCCGCCTGATTACCGCCCGCCGCAACCCGAACATGGTGATCCTGTTCGTCTCGCTGCTGTTCGCCCGGCCCGACATCGGACTGGTTGCCGTCGCCTGGTGGACCGTCCTATCCTGTGCCGTGCATGCCGTCCGGCTCGTCCAGGCGAGGGCTCAGACCAGCGCGGGCAAGCCGGTCACGTCCTGGCTATCGGAGGCCCCGCAATGAACGAAACGATCGAGAAATTCGGCTGGCCGGCAACGCTGGTCCACGAGTTCGACCACTGGGTCGTGCTGGCGCGGCCGGCCCAGCCGACGCTGGGCAGCCTGGTGCTGGCGGCCAAGTCCGCCGCGACCGCCTTCGGCGACCTGCCCATCGAAGCCCACACCGAACTGAAAGCGGCGACTTCCGCGATCGAACGGGCGCTGGGCGAAGCGGTCGGCTATGCCCGGCTCAACTACCTGATGCTGATGATGGTGGACCCCAACGTCCATTTCCACGTCATCCCCCGCTACGAAGGCGCGCGCGAATGGAACGGGCGCGCGTTCGTGGACGCGGGCTGGCCGAAAGTGCCCGAACTGGGGCAGGCCGTGGCGCTGGAAGGCGACGAGCTGGGGCGGCTGGTCGCCTGGCTGAAAGGCTACTTCGCCTGAACCCAGCGGTCGGTCAGCCCGGTCGCGATTTCGATGTCGTTGAGGAAATCGACCTCGGCCCAGTCCAGCCCTTCAATGGAAACGATGCCGACCTTGCCGGTGTCGGCCAGCTTGTCGATCACTTTCAGGTACCAGTGCTCGATCCCTTCGCGAGTGCGCATCGCCTGCCGCACCGCTTCGCGGAACAGCTCCGGCCCTTCGCCGCGGAAGGCAAGGAAACCGATCGATTCCGCGTTGGTCTCCGCGGCGGAAAGGGTCTTGCCGATCCGCATCAGGCGTTCCCCTTCGCGGGCGACTTTCATATCGTCGCTGTCGTAGCTGTCCTTGACGTCGACCGTGACGGCAATGGGCCAGCCGCTCCCCTGCTGCACCTTGCGCACGATCTCTTCGGAGACGAGCGTGTCGCCGTTGAGGATCAGGAAGTCCTCGTGCATCTGCTCGCGCACGATCCAGCACGAACCGAGATTGTCCGCGACCTTGTAGAAAGGATTGAAATGGCAGTGCACTTCGACCCGGGGGTCGCTGTGCCGTTCCAGCAGCTCCTCGACCATGTCGGTCATGAACCCGGTGACGACGTCGATCCGCCTGACCCCGCCGCGCGCCAGCATCTCGACCTGCCATTCGATCAGGGTCCGGCCCGAAAAATCGATCAGGCACTTGGGCCTTTCGGCCGTCAGGGGAAGCAGACGCGAGCCCTGGCCCGCACTGAGGAGGATGGCGCGTTCGATCATCGCCCGCCTTTAGGAGGTGGAAGCGCCAGCCGCAATGGGGCAGGTGGGAGCGGCGGCGGCGGCGCGGACACGCATGGCGCTTGCGCAAATCCGGCCCCTCGTCCAAATGCGTCGCGATGCCTCGTCCGAAAAGAACGCGCCCCATGCCCGACAGCCTGCTGGGCCGCATCTTCGTCAACACGGTATGGCTATTGGGCGGCAAGGGCTTCGGCGCGGTTTGCAGCCTGCTCTACCTCGCGATCCTGACCCGTTCGCTGGGGCTGAAGGGCTTCGGCCACTTCTCGCTGATCTTCGGCACCGCCCAGGCGCTGATCGCCATTGCCGGCTTCCAGACCTGGCGCGTGGTCGTCCGCTACGGCGCGGAACACGTCCATGCGAAAAACTGGGACGCATTCGGCCGGCTCGGCATGCTGTGCGGCGTGCTCGATGCGATAGGCGCGGTCATGGGCTGCGGCATCGCCTGGGCCGTCTTCTTCCAGTTCAGCCACGCGCTCGACCTCAACCCGAGCCTGATCGGCACCGCGTTCTGGTTCAATGTCGCCGCGGTCTGGGCACTGGTCTCGGCGCCGACCGGCATTGTCCGTGCGCTCGACCGGTTCGACATCGCGATCTATGTCGAAGCCGTCGTGCCGATCGGGCGCCTCGCGGCCGCCACCGCCATCTGGCTGACCGGGCCGAGCCTGGTGAAATTCCTGATCGCCTGGGCCGCGATCGACCTGCTGGAAGCGGCCGCCTACTGGGCCATGGCGCGTTATCTCGCCCCGCAATCGGTCAGGTTCCGGCACTTGCGGCACTGGCGCACGGCCTTGCGGGAAAACGACGGGATCATCCGCTTCTTCGGCATCACTTACGCCAATGCCACGCTGGAAGCGGCAAAGCGTAACGGCCCGCTGCTGGCGGTCGGGTTCTTCGTCGGGACGAAAGCGGCCGGCCTCTATCGCCTGGCGCAGCAGCTCAGCCAGGGCCTGAGCAAGCTTTCCACCCTGCTGACGCGGTCGGTCTATGCGGAAATCGCGCGGGCGCGCGTCGCGGCCAAGGCGGAAGAGTTCCGCAAGCTCGCGCTCCAGACCAGCGCTCTCGCCGGGCTGGCCGGGGCGCTGGTGGTGCTGGTCGCCCTGCTCGGCGGCAAGCAGCTCATGGGGCTGATCGGCGGCGACGCCTTCCGCG
>JAQVEQ010000185.1 GCA_028697875.1 Novosphingobium sp.
AGCTCCGGGTTGATCGGTACGCCCAGCGCGATCACCCGGCCATTGCCGGCCCGGATCACCTCTGCATAGGCATTGCCGTGCAGCTCGACGCTGGCACAGACGAACTCCCAGAAATCGAGCGCGGTCTGGTCGGCGTTCGGGCTGTCATGCAGGATCCGGTAGAGCGGATGGTCGTCCGCCACGGTTCTTGCGCCGCTTTTCGTCCGGTAGACCATGAGCGGCAGCGAGGCGATCGTGCCGGCCAGCAGGTTTACGCAGGCCCAGGCGGCAGCAAGCCCCAGCACCGAGGTGGTGCTGACGATTTCGCCGCTGGCGCTCGGCCGCGCGCCCATCTCCCGGTAAAGGAACGGGTCGGTGAGGCCGATCGAGCGGGCCAGGTAGCTGACCGCCTTTTGGAGGAGGTTCACGCGGCGAGGCTCTTCAGCCAGTCGTCGATCGTGCCGCCGGTGTCACTGGACATTGCAGCTCCTACCGCCATGCACAGCGCCACGGCTGCGTCGATCTTGTTCAGGGCCCTCTGCTTGGAGAGCCAGTAATTGTCCCAGCGGTCGGTCTCGATGACCGCCGACATGATGGCCGAGACCAGCACCGGGTTGCGCTTCAGCCGGATCCGGCCCTCGAGCATCATCTCTTCAAGCTGGCGGACCGATCCCGGCATCCACAGGCCCTGGGGCTCGCGGTCCTGCGATTTGGCGGCCAGTTTCATGGCATCCGTCGGCTTGCCGCGCTTGGTGCCGCCCTGCGGATGCTCGACGAACTCCATGTCGAGGCCGAGTTCTGCAATGTCCTCTTCCAGCCGCCGGAAGGCATAGCGGTCGTAGGCGACCATCTGGACGTCGTAGTCCCGATCGTATTCGGCCAGGGCCTGGGCCACGTGCCGAAAATTGATGTTCTCGCCCTGCGGCGCCTGCAGGAATCCCTGCGCCACCCAAACATCGTAGGGCTGCTTGTCACGCAGGGTGCGTGCCTGCAGCGTGTCACCCGGCGTCCAGGCCTCGACCCAGGCATCGAAACAGGGCTTGCCGTCTTTTTCGCCGGTCCGCTGGACTGCGGCGAGCGCGGTGATGTCCCTGTTCTGGCTGAGATCGAGGCCGAGCCAGACCTTCGAGCCAGGCGTAGGATCAAAATCCGCCAGTAGTGGTTCCAGCGTCGCCCGAGTCATCCAGACGGTCTCGGCGTCGGTCCAGACACAGAAATGCAGCCGCAGGATGCCGTTCAGCTGGCCGGGAATGGCCCGGGCCTGCGCCACCACCTCGGCGAGATATTCCTCCGTAATGGTGACGCCCAGGAGCGGGTTCGCCTTGATCCAGCAGCCGGGGTCGGTAAGCGGGTCGTCCCCCTCGTCGAGGGCGCAGACGTAGCTGAACGTCGTGTCGTCGATGATTTCGCCGAGATAGGTCGGGTCGGTCAGCGCATCGATGTTGCCGGCGGCAACCTTCACCGCGTGCTCGTGCTCTTCCCAAGCCACCGAATTGCGGTCGGAGCCCGAGTTGGTGATCATGAACAGCAGCGGTTCGCGCCGGAACTTGAAGCCGCGCTCCAGCATCTCGATGATCGAGCGGTCAGGCAGCTCGTGGATCTCGTCCGCCAGCACGAAATAGGGCCGCGGTCCTGAACCGGTCTTGCCCGTATCGCGCGACACAGGCCGGAAAAACGAGCCCGACGCGTGGTGCGCGATATTGAATTCACGCCCCGGGCCGCCCGAGAACTCCAGCCGCCGCGCCAGTGCCGGGGACTGGCGGACCATCTTCACCGCGTCGGCAAAGAGAATGCCCGCCTGTTCGCGCTTGGCCGCCGCCGCATAGATCTGGGCGCCGGCTTCACCGGCCGCCGTCATCCCGAACAGGCCGATCCCGCCCGCGACCGGCGACTTGCCGTTGCCTTTGCCCTGTTCGATGTAGGCCCGGCGGAACCGCCGGCGGCCGTCGGCGCGTTTCCAGCCGAACAGGCTGCCGATGATGAAGGCCTGGCTCGGCTCCAGCCGGAAGGGCTGCCCCTCGAACTGGCCCTCGGAAAGTTTGAGGACCTCCTCGAAGAAGCCGAAGGCGTGGGTTGCGGCATCAAGGTCGAAGCGGATTCCTTTGGTGCGCTTCAGGTCATCAAGGTGGCGGCGGCAGGCATTGCGGACATGCGGTCCGGCAATGATCTCGCCCGCAACCACCGCCCGGGCATAATCACTCGTCCGGTCAGCTGAAGAAGCGGTCGGTGGGGTCGGCGTCTTGCGACGACGTTTCCGCTGCGATCCTGCTTCTGGCACTGGGCGTCATCCCGAATTCTGCAGCGTAACGCATCATGTCGGCCCAACTTCCCAGTACTGAGCGATGTCACCGACGATTCCGCTCCACCGATGATTAACAAATAGTCGCTACGCTGCTGGCATGAATGACATGCCTCGAGATTTACTGCCGCCTGAACCGGCCAACCGCGAAAAGTTGCTTCAGTCCGCGCATGTTTTCCGAAGTAAATTGATCGAACGTTGTGCTCAGGTCGAACGATGGGCGGCACAGACGATTACAAGCCTTGCACCAGCACCTTCGGGGAAAAACCGGCCGGCGCTCGTCCTACTTGGACACAGGTTAGACGAAATCCGTGAATTGGCGCGCAAGAGCCCAGAACGGTTCAAAAATCCAGAGCGGATCATCGAAAAGATGGACCAGTTCCAGCCTTACGCGGAACTCCGCAGCGAACTTGCCCACGCGACGACCGATGCCCTCGTTCTGGACGACGGAACCGTCCAGATCCAGTTTGATAATGCAGGCCTCGTACACCCCCTGATCGAACGTCGGATCATATTGGGCGAGGAAAGAATGCGGGAAATCGCAAACAACTTGGCAAATCTGGTCAATCAGATCAGGCAGCTTGAACTTAAATAATCACTGGTTTGACCCACCCGCCGATCAACCGAAGCAACGATCGGCGGGGTCGGCGGCGTCCGTCGCCGTTTCCGCTGCGATCCTGCTTCTGGCACTGGGCGTCATCCCGAATTCAGCTGCGTAACGCATCATGTCCGCCGCCGCCTTGTTGGCGGTGCCGACAAGCGGGTTCTGAATGGCGTTGCCGTTGGAGGTCTTGATCATCAGGCCGCCGGTCAGCTGGTCCTTCTCAGCCATCTTCGCGATTGCGCGCTCGGCCTGGACCCAGCGGCCGTAGGCTTGGGCGTAGGCAGCAAGGGCTGCGCGATCGACCTCGGACAAGAGGCCGATCCGGTGCAGCCAGTGGGCCACGCGGTTCCACTCTTCGAGCGCGTCGGCCGTCAGATGGGGCGGAGGTGCCGGCAGTGCCGCTGGCACAGCAGCCTCCTTGCGGTTGAGCGGGCGCTTGCCGCGGTTGCCCTCAATCAGCTTCAGATGGGTTGGTTTTGGTTTCGTTCCGGGTTTCATCCGTCATACCTTGGGTTTCCCGATGCCGGACGAGTTCAGACGCGAGAGTTCGCAGCGCATGCGCCGCAACCAGGGGGACCACTCCGTTTCCGCAAAGTCGAAGCCGGTCCACCCGGTGGGCCAGCCCATCAGCGCCTCGACGAACAGCGGGTTCAAGGTCCGGCGCGTATCCGAGGTATCTGTCCCACGCGGCGGTGTCGTCAGGACCTGGCGGCCAAGCAGGCCGTTCACCGGCACATTGGCAAGACTGGTCGACCCATCCTTGTAGTCCCGGGCCGTCGGGGTCATCCATATGGCCGCCACATGGGTAAGGTCCGCCGTCCTGCGGTTGCCCGCACTCGGTTTGCTCCCGTCGCTGGCCATCGGCGTCGGCCACTGGGCGGCAACCTCCTGCAGGTCCGGGCCACCGGCTCCCCGTTCCGCCCGTTTCGAATTCGCTCCGCCCGTAATCGCTTTGGGCGTCGGCCAGTCCCGCGCCATGCGGTCCAGACCCTTCTCGTGTTTCCGGTCGCCGCCCCGACTGCGAAAGCTGTCGGTTTGCGGTGTCGGCCAGCTCGTCACCCTCGCGCATTGCAAGGATGAACAATCTTTCGCGCCGGTGCGGTGCGCCGACTTCCGCCGCCGTAAACAGTCCTGCCGCAAGGACGTAGCCCATGCCGACCAGTTCTCGGGCGACCTCGGGAAATCCGAGGCGGAGATGATTGGCGACATTTTCGAGGAAGACGAGTCCAGGCTCGCATTCGCGGACGATGCGCGCGACATGGTGCCAGAGATGGCGCGGATCGGACTCGCCGAGCCGGCGTCCGGCAACCGAGAATGGCTGGCACGGATAGCCCGCAGTGAGGATATCCACGACGCCGCGCCATGGTCGGCCGTCGAAGCTGGTAATATCGTCCCAGACAGGCGCCGGATCCAGGGCCTTGTCTTCCATCCGCGCCACGAGAGTGGCTGCTGCATAGGCTTCCCGCTCGACGTAACCCACAGTGCGATATCCGGGACAGGCGATGTGGAGGCCGAGGTCGAGCCCGCCGGCACCGGCGCACAGGGAGAGTCCGTGCGGGCATGCGTCATCGCGCCCCGGAGCGTATCCGGGGGGAGATAGAGCCATGTCATGCACGTTGTTACCGCGGTTGTTCGCTGACGGTGGCGAAGGTTCGCCCGTCGGCTTCGAGGGTGGCCTGCTGACCGGTGAAATCCTGCCAGCGCTTGATGATCACGTCGCAGTAGCGCGGATCGAGTTCCATCAGCCGCGCGACGCGACCGTTCATCTCGGCGGCGATCAGGGTGGTGCCCGATCCGCCGAAGCTGTCGAGCACGATATCGCCGCCCTTGGTGTTGTTGAGCATCTGGTACTCGAACAGGGCGACGGGCTTCATGGTCGGGTGTTCGCCATTACGCGACGGCTTGTCGAACTTGAGGATGGTGGTCTGCTTGCGGTCGCTGGCCCACAGGTGCCCGGCGCCGCCCTTCCAGCCATAGAGGCAGGGTTCGTGCTGCCAGTGGTAATCCTGCCGCCCCAGAGCCAGCGAGGATTTCTCCCAGATCAGGCACTGGCGGATTTTCCAGCCGGCATCGATCGCCGCGCCACGGAAATTGTAGCCCTCGCTGTCGGCGTGCCAGATGTAGAACACGGCGCCGGGCTTCATCACCGTGCTCGCCGTGACATAGGCATCGCGCAGGAACTGGCGGAACTCGTCGTCCGCCATGTTGTCATTCTGGATGGTCAGCTTGTCCTTGGTGCCGCCCTCATAGGCGACATTGTACGGTGGATCGGTCAGCCACATGTCGACCATCTGCCCGGCGGTCAGTTTTTCCATGTCATCGACACTGGTGCTGTCGCCGCACATCAGCCGGTGTTTGCCGAGCATCCAGACGTCGCCCGGGCAACTCACCGGAATTTCCGGAGGGTTGGGAGCCGCGTCTGGGTCGGTCAGGCCATCAGTCTTGTCGGCGATCAACGCCGCGAGTTCATCATCGGAAAAGCCGGTGAGTCCAAGATCGAAATCGAACGCCTGCAAATCGGTCAGCTCGACGCGGAGCAGTTCGGCGTCCCAGCCGGCGTTCAGCGCCAGCTTGTTGTCGGCCAGCACATAGGCCCGCTTCTGGGCCTCGGTCCAACCCGCCGCGACCATCACGGGGATCTCGGTCA
>JAQVEQ010000013.1:0-11592 GCA_028697875.1 Novosphingobium sp.
GAGTAAAGCCGTCGTGGCGCAAGGCGGGGACGTAAGGCTCTGAGACAGGGATTGCGGAAACAGGGCGCGAGGCAGCGGGACCGGCCCCGCAATCCGGCGCCGGCCCATCCGCCACCGGCCCCCACGCGCCCGCTGCAAAAGCCTCCATCGCCGCCCCCGCGCTTTCGCCCGGCAGGCCAAGATCGCGCGAAGCCGCAACCCACCCGCGCCCCGCCGGATGCGTCTTGCGCGGATGGCAATCAGGCGACTCCGGATGGGTCGTGTGGGGATGGTTGCCGGATTGCTCCGGTTGCGGCGTGGGCGAAGAGCCGGAACCGCTAGAATGCCCACCCCCGGCCGCTGTGGCTTCGCCACGCCTGCGGCTCCCCGCATGCGGGAGGGGAGCGAGACTTGCCGAACCGCAGGTGAGGCTAGCCGCAGCGGGGTGGGCCTCCCCGGCCTCTCCAGCCTCCCCGCCGTCCAGGGCAGCACGCACCGCCCCACCCCGTCCCGCAGGCGTCAGACCGGCAGCAACAATCTCCGCCTCGTCCAGCCAGCGCGGCCTGCCCCGGCTATTCCGCCGGTAGGGGCGGCCATTGTGAAACTGCACAGGCCCATCCCCCGCGCCCCCATCGGACGGCACGGCAGGCTGGTTCGCGGAAATGTCGGACATGATTCACCTCCAAAGCAAGGAAAGAGAATCAAGCCACATATGGCGGATGGGGGGCTGTAGGAAAGACCTAAGCGGCGTGGACAAATTCATCCCGGCCCAGGCATGGCCGTATTTCAGAAATCACCAGCCAGAAGCTGTCTGACCGGACACGACAACTTTGCGGACATTTGAATGAAGTGACACAATCGGCAGATGGACGCGGAAGCGGTAAAGCGAACAACTGGTTACGCTCTTTTGGGTGCGACAGTGTTGGCTTATTTCTCGCGACCTTGGTCTTGCTGGTTTGTCCTCTCGCGGTTCTCACCTGAAGACCCTGTGCCATACTCTCACTTTGACTATCACGGCTATATCTTCACTTTCGCATGCCTCATAGCCTTGCTGTTCGCCGCGCCAATTCTTTGGTTGGCGTCCAAGTTGTTCCTGAGCGGCGACATCGAGTTCCGTCTGTTTGCTTGGGCACGAGATTTCAGGGCCACTATCGTATCAGTTCTCATTGCCTTGGGTATCGGCGCTCCAATGCTTCCCCAAGTTTTATATTTATTCGGCCTACCGATCGGCATAACAGCGCCCATCTGGCTTAGCTCGCTGGCGTGGTTGTTGGTCGTCGAGTTGGGGCGAACAGCGGCAGTATCGGGTAATCGGCTCAGCAAAGGTGGAGTGTACGTCGCTGCTGTGCTTGCCGTGACGGTGAGCGTGGCAAAACTGGCCTTATTTCGGCTTTGACCTGTCACAACCCTAGCGTCCGCTTCCCCCGACATTTCCGCCGTTCACGCCATCTGATGCATCTGCGGAAAGCAGACAATCATTCAGGGCTGAATTTGCCCACGCCGCCTAGCCGAATAAACATTCATTTGACCGTACAGTCCATGGCCGGTGTTATGGACGTAATTCCGGAAGAACCATTCAAAGACAACTTCTAACCGCATCAATCTCGATTGAGTTTGATACCGTTGGTGATTGGAAGGGGTAGTCACACGCCCTAGTCCACCGCCTCACTCACCCCAGCATCCCCCTCAGATACTGCCCGGTATAACTCCGCTCGCTCGCGGCGACATCCTCCGGCGTTCCCTCCGCCACGATCTCGCCGCCGCGCACGCCGCCTTCCGGGCCGAGGTCGAGAATCCAGTCGGCGGTCTTGATGACATCCAGGTTGTGTTCGATCACCACCACCGAATTGCCCTGGTCCACCAGCCGGTGGAGCACTTCCAGCAGCTTGCGCACGTCTTCGAAATGGAGGCCGGTGGTCGGCTCGTCCAGGATGTAGAGCGTCTGCCCGGTGGAGCGGCGGCTGAGTTCCTTGGCCAGTTTCACCCGCTGCGCCTCCCCGCCCGAGAGCGTGGTCGCCTGCTGGCCGACCTTGACGTAGCCGAGCCCGACTTCGTTCAGCATGTGCATCTTGTCGCGGATGGGGGGGACCGCCTTGAAGAATTCCTCCGCGTCCTCGATCGTCATGTCGAGCACGTCGGCGATGCTCATCCCCTTGAACTTCACTTCCAGCGTTTCGCGATTGTAGCGCTTGCCGTGGCATTCCTCGCACGTGACGTAGACGTCGGGCAGGAAGTGCATCTCGATCTTGATCAGCCCATCGCCCTGGCACGCCTCGCACCGGCCGCCCTTGACGTTGAAGCTGAACCGCCCCGGCTTGTAGCCGCGCGCCTCGCTTTCCGGCAGGCCGGCGAACCAGTCGCGGATCTGGGTGAAGGCGCCGGTATAAGTGGCCGGGTTGCTGCGCGGGGTGCGGCCGATGGGCGACTGGTCGATCTCGATCACCTTGTCGCAGAATTCCAGGCCCGCGATCCTGTCGTGCGCCCCGACGATCACCCGCGCGCCGTTGAGCGCGCGCGCCGCGCCCGCGTGGAGCGTGTCGATCGTGAAGCTCGACTTGCCGGACCCGGACACGCCGGTAACGCAGGTGAACGTGCCGAGCGGGATGGATGCGGTGACATTGCGCAAGTTGTTGGCCCGCGCGCCGTGGACGGTCAGCTTGTGCCCGTTGCCCTTGCGGCGCTGCTGCGGCACCTCGATCCGGCGGGTGCCGTTGAGATAGGCGGCGGTCAGGCTCCTGTCGCTGCGCAGGATTTCCTTCAACGTGCCTTCGGCCACCACTTCGCCGCCATGCACGCCCGCGCCGGGGCCGAGATCCACCACGTAGTCGGCGGCGCGGATCGCGTCCTCGTCATGCTCCACCACGATCACCGTGTTGCCGAGATCGCGCAGGCGCTTCAACGTTTCCAGCAGCATGTCGTTGTCGCGCTGGTGCAGGCCGATGCTCGGTTCGTCGAGCACGTAGAGCACGCCCGACAGCCCACTGCCGATCTGGCTGGCGAGGCGGATGCGCTGGCTCTCCCCGCCCGAAAGCGTGCCGCTGGTGCGGTCGAGGTTGAGGTAGTCCAGCCCGACGTTGTTGAGGAAGCCCAGCCGCTCGTTGATCTCCTTCAGGATCGCGCGGGCGATCTGGTTCTGCTGCGCGGTGAGTTCGTGGTGGAGATTGGCGAAGAATTCCAGCGCGTCGGACACGGAAAGCTGGGTCGGCCCGGCAATGTCCTGCCCGGCGACTTTCACCGCCAGCGCCTTCTCGTTCAGCCGCTTGCCGCCGCAGGTTTCGCACGGCTGCGCGGTCTGGAACCTGGACAGTTCCTCCCGCATCCAGGCGCTGTCGGTCTGCAGCATGCGGCGGTTGAGATTGCCGATCACCCCTTCGAACGGCTTGCGGACGGTATATTCCTTCTTCCCGTCCTTGAACGTCAGTTCCACCGGCAGGCCGCCCGTGCCGTGAAGGATAATCATCCGCTGGTCCGGCTCCAGCTCGTTCCACGGCGTGGTCAGGTCGAAATCATAGGCTTTCGCCAGCGAGCTCAGCACCTGCATGTAATAGGGGCTCGGCGGGTTGCTCTTGGCCCAGGGGACCACGGCGCCCTGCTTGAGCGTCAGGTTCTCGTTCGGGACGACCAGTTGCGGGTCGAACAGCAGCTTTTCCCCCAGCCCGTCGCAGGCCGGGCAGGCCCCTTGCGGCGCGTTGAAGCTGAAGAGGCGCGGTTCCACTTCCTCGATCGTGAAGCCGGAGACCGGGCAGGCGAACTTTTCGGAGAACACGATCCGGTTGGGCGGCAGGCCCGCGCCCTTGAGCTGGCCGCCCGTGGCGTTGGGCCCGCCCTGCTCCGCCTCGCGCCCGGGCACCACGCCATCCGCCAGGTCGGCATAGGCCAGCCCCTCGGCCAGTTTGAGTGCGGTTTCGAAGCTGTCGGCCAGCCGCGTCTCGATCCCCTCCCGCACGGCCAGACGGTCCACCACCACTTCGATGTCGTGCTTGTACTTCTTGTCGAGCGCCGGGGCTTCTTCGATCGGGTACAGTTCCCCGTCGATCCGCACGCGGGTGAAGCCGGCCTTCTGCCATTCGGCCAGTTCCTTGCGGTATTCGCCCTTGCGCCCGCGCACCACCGGGGCCAGCAGGTAGAGCCGCGTGCCTTCGGGCAGTGCCATCACCCGGTCGACCATGTTGGACACCGTCTGCGCTTCGATCGGCAGGCCGGTGGCCGGACTGTAGGGCACCCCCACCCGCGCCCACAGCAGGCGCATGTAGTCGTAGATCTCCGTCACGGTCGCCACGGTCGAGCGCGGATTGCGGCTGGTGGTCTTCTGTTCGATGGAAATGGCGGGCGAAAGGCCGTCGATATGTTCGACGTCCGGCTTCTGCATCATTTCCAGGAACTGGCGGGCATAGGCGGAAAGGCTTTCCACATAGCGCCGCTGCCCTTCGGCATAGATCGTGTCGAAGGCGAGGCTGGACTTGCCCGAGCCCGACAGCCCGGTGATGACGATCAGCTTGTCGCGCGGCAGGTCGATGTCGATGCCCTTGAGATTGTGTTCCCGGGCGCCGCGGACGGAGATGGTTGTAAGAGGCATGGAGCGCGATCTGGGGCCTTGGAGGAAAAGAGTCCAGCAAGCGCATGCGCCGCGCCGCCGGCAGGCCCAATGTTCCGCAAATGTTCACACCCGTCAAGGGCGGGACATGCGCGGCCGGACAAGTTTGGCCGCCGCCGCCGCAGTTCGTCGCGTTTCACGCCGCGCGGGTTTGCAATGTACGGCCGGTTGACGCAGTCTGCCGCTGGAATCACACGGAGGATCGCATGACCATCACCCTGTCCCGCAAAGCCACTCTGCTCGGCGCGGCCCTGTTCGCCGCCGCCTGCCCCGCCTTCGCCATCGCGCAGGACACCCCGGAAGCGCCGGACATGTCGGACCCGGCCGTGCAGCAACGCATCGAGGCGAACCGCCAGCAGGCCGAAACCGCCCAGGCCCAGCTCGACGCCAACGCCGCCAGCCAGAAGGCCCACGACGACGCCGTGCAGGAACGCGAACAGGTCCTCTCCCAGCAGGAAGCCGCCACCGCCAAGGCCAAGGCCGATTACGACGCGGCAATGGCCCGCTGGAAGGAAACGGTGGAAGCCTGCAAACGCGGCGATACCGCCCGCTGCAAGGGGGACTAAGAAACCCCCGCGCCTTCGTCGGGCTGGTGCCGCAAGAAAGAGATCGCTTTCGCACCG
The DNA here is from genome assembly GCA_028697875.1 of Novosphingobium sp. GTDB lineage: Bacteria > Pseudomonadota > Alphaproteobacteria > Sphingomonadales > Sphingomonadaceae > Caenibius. The sequence goes on from JAQVEQ010000013.1 coordinate 5,197, forward strand.
GCCCGAGAGCACCCATCGGTCGTCGACCTGTCGACCTTCGGCATCCCCACCGCAACTCCTCGCCGGAGGCTTCCAGGCTTCTGTCGCAAGGTTGCAATTTTCGAGATATGCCTTATATACCGGACATCGCTGTTCATTCATAGCATAGCAGCGACTGAGAGACCGTTGCGCTCCCGCATCATGGAGAGCCAACGTGGATCTGAATGAGCTCCTGTTCCAACATCAAGTGGCGTTAATTCACGCAAGTGAAGCCCGTCGTGGTCCATCCAGGGCAGCTCACTGGGATTTCGTTCGCTATTACGGGGAACGTATCAGGCATTTGCGCTCGGCCCTTAGTGTGTCGGAATATTTGCCGGTTGGTGATCGACCGCATGGCGCCAAGGAAAGTCTGTGACATGCCTGCGTGCATTTACTTTCGGCCGGAGCGATAGATTCCGGCGGATAGCAAGCCGCACACACTTTGGCCGTCCCAGCGTTGCCAATGAGGCGGCCCGGCGGCGGTACGAAATCACCCAGCTCGCATTCTTGCTGTTTGGGGGACGTATGGCTGCGGCAAATATCCTGAACACGCCTCTTCACCATTTGGGTGGGGCGCCTTTGGATATCGCAATGGCCAATTCCGAAGGTCATATCGAGGTTACCCGGACAATTCGACGGATGGCATTGATCGGGAAGAAGAACAGGGATCACTGTCAATACTAGATTTTGCCGTTTTTCGGCAACGAATGCACATAAGGAATATAATGCATACAATTACTCGCACCCGGAAAGACCCAATGTCTTGGATGTCTTCCGGAAAGATTCGCAAAACGATAACGACCGATCCTGTTACTCCAGGCGTTCTGTCGAAAAGCGAAGTAAAACGAATTATCGCTGAAATGATCGGCTAAAGTTCACGCCGGGTGGAGTTGATGCTCTGCCCGGTTTTTTTGTTATCCAGCAGCAGGAAAACCGGCATGTCACAGGAAGCAGTCCAGCCCTTCTTGATCACCAAGAATGAAGAGGGAAGATATCGCCTAACGGTCCGGCACACCCGCTATAATTCCCAAGGCTATCCGATTGTCACGTCCGATGAGCAGCAGGAAACATTTCCGACGATCGCTGCAGCGAAAGCATTCGCCAGAGACACGTATCACGCGCGGCCTGGAGAATTCGCCAGGAAATAGATGTGCCAGGTTAACCGATACTGTCGCCATACCGGCCAGTGTTTAACCGCCCCTATCGCGCTGCCGCCATGCGCGAAGTTCAAAGCATGAATTCAATGGAAAAGACGCCATGGCAAAAGAAGAACTCCTGACGATGGAGGGGCAGATCGACGAAATCCTGCCCGATGGTCGCTTTGGCGTCATGCTCGATAACGAGCATCGCATCATCGCCTACACTGCGGGCAAGATGCGCAAATATCGGATCAGGACCGTTGTCGGCGATCGCGTTCATGTCGAAATGACGCCTTACGACCTCTCGAAAGGCCGCATCGTCTTTCGCGAAAAGACGCCTGGGAGCGGCCCAAGCGGACCGAAACGCCGCAGCACTTACCGGCGCTAGGATTGCCACGACAGTGTTCGATCTCCCCGCGTTCTGCGACATGAACATATTCGATATGTCCGTTGCGCATGGGGGCTTCGGGTTTTGGGCCCGCAGGACGACATGGGACAACAGCTGTGCCCGGATCGTTGCTATCGGGCTGTTTACCCAACCGCCTCCTTACTTCGGCAATCCGCCGGTTCTGGCCGATATCTACTCGCTGACCGGCCAGATGAAGGAACGGGCCGCCACTTTGCCGATGCCGGGGGCCTATAGAAATTGGCTCCAGATCGAGGAACCTTCGTGGGCAACGCCAGACGTTCTCAGTCCATTGGACGATCCTGTTTTGCGGGCAAGGCTTTCCCGGCTCGAGAGGGGGCGCTTCTGCCAAGCCAGCGAACGAATCCGGCTGACAGTTCCTTATGCTCGCAAGGACGAGGCGAAGGCCTTGGGGGCACGCTGGGATGCCGTCAATCGCGAGTGGTGGATCCCACAGGACAATCCGGATGCGAAACGCAAAGCAGTTCGCTTGGGCTTCCTTCGGACCAAGCCCGGAGAAGCCCAAATCCGGTAAACCTGACAAAATCGGGAATCGCCCTTCACAGCACGGCGCAAATCGCAATTCAGCCGTACACCATGACAACAATACAACGGAGCCAGCCGTCTAATACCAGGATTCAGCCCACAGCGGAAACCGTCTCGCCTCGTCCGGCAGCAGCCTGGAGCGAAATATCCTGCGCAAGAACAATCCATGCCTGGAGTGCAATGGAACAATTCTCACACCGCCGTCTGGAAGTTCCTCGAGCGCGCTGATCGGTATCCTGTTCCGAAGGCACAGCGCTTCCACTTCAACCAAAGAGGCGCGGATGTTTAACACGCTGGAGACGCGGGGCCGTTTCATTGGGACTTTCTGCTGGTAAGATCGCCATGCTTCAGGCGGTGACGCATCTTACCGATTTGCGCACCGAAACCTTCGGCGCGGTTCTTGAACCTTCCTCGATCTGCTGTCGTGCCAGTCACGTCTGCATGGATCAGAGCGACCTGCTGGCGATAGAAAAGTTCGTTGAGGTCCATCTTCCCGCTATCCTGTCGGTGAAGGAAAACGAGCCACAGCGGCGGCGGACGCCTCCCGCGCTTGATCGTTTCGAGCCTTGTTCTCTTTGACTTGGCGGGCTTGATCGGCCATCGCGCGCCATGCCGCTTCGGAGCGCAGCGCCCTGTCTCTCACATTATTGAGCGTCGCGTCGCGCGCTTCCTTGGCCGCGTCTTCGGCTCGCTCCATGTAAAACGCAATCGCCTGAGTCATCGCCAGCGCTCTTTCTTGAATTAAACCCCCGGGAGACTGGGTACGTTCAATGCCCAGCCTCCCTTCAGGGGAACTGGATCAGGCGTTGGCCAGGTTGATAGCCGATTCCTTGCCATTCTTGCCGGTCTCGACATCATAGGAAAGGCGCTGATCGACATTCAGGGTGTGCATTCCAGCAGCTTGCACCGCCGAAATGTGGACAAAACTGTCCTTGCCGCCGTCTTCGGGCTGGATGAAGCCATAACCTTTGTCGGTGTTGAAGAATTTGACTTTGCCGATAGGCATGAGTTGTTCCTTTCAAGAAACGATTATTGCCCCGCCGCGACATGCGGATGGGTCGTGCGTTTGGTCGTCAGATGAAAGGAAGTCGCCGTCTGGCTTGCGCAGTACCCAGCGAAGGGTGAAGCGTTCGTCGTTCGCCGATGTCCGTCGCAAGTTTCGACGTCAGCAGATGTCTGATATCACAATTTCGTCAAAACCCCTAATTGCGCCACAAGTCCGCCGTTGGGTGCATCAAGATCCGCCAACGATGGCCGAGGCAGGCTGCGAAGCCAACTCCGCGCCCGAATCTGTGACGAGACGCAAGGCGGTCCCCCACTCACCCCCTGTTCAACCCTTGCCGCTTAGGGCACACCTCCTACATCGTAATCCGGCCGCATGAACAGGAGAGCCCTTGCCCGTGTCGTTCCGTCACCTGCTGCTTGCCGCCACGTCCGCTTTCAGCTTCGCGAGTTTTCCCACCATGACCCTTGCCGCCGATCCGGCCGCGCCCGATGTTCCTGCCGGCGAGCCCGCCGCCAAGCCCGCGGCCAAAGCCGATGCAGGGGCGGTGTTCGCCCATGAATCCGCGCTGCCGTTCCACGCGCCGGACTTCGCGCATATCACCGATGCCGACTACCAGCCGGCGATCGAGGCGGGCATGGCCGCGCAGCAGGCGGAAGTCGCGGCGATTGCCGACAATCCCGAACCGCCCACGTTCGACAACACCCTGGCCGCGCTGGAACGGTCGGGGCAGGAACTGAACCGCGCGCTGGCGGCGTTCTATGCGGTGGTAGGCGCGAATACGAACGACACGCTGGACGCGGTCGAGAAGGCGGTTTCGCCCAGGCTCGCCGCCCATGCCGACGCAATCTACCTCAACCCGAAGCTCTTCGCGCGGATCAAGGCGCTCTACGCCATGCGCGCCGCCCTGCCCGCGCACAGCGAGGAAGCGCGCCTGCTGGACGTGACTTACGAGCATTTCGTCAATGCCGGGGCCGAACTGGGGGCACAGGACAAGGAAACGCTCAAGTCCCTGAACGAGCAGCTTTCCACGCTCGGCACCGAATTCTCGCAGAAGCTGACCGAGGCGACCAAGCAGGCCGCGCTGGTGGCGGATACGCGCGAGGAACTGGCCGGGCTGTCCGACGCGGAAATCGATGCTGCGGCCAAGGAGGCGAAGGAACGCGGGCTGGAGGGCAAGTACGTCCTCACTCTCATCAACACGACCCAGCAGCCGCAGCTCGCCAGCCTGACCAACCGCGAAACGCGCCGCCGCCTCTACGAGGCGAGCGTGACGCGCACGTCGCGCGGGGATGCCGGCGATACGCGGGCGATCATTGCGAAAATGGCGGAACTGCGGGCGCAGAAGGCCACGCTGCTCGGCTATCCGGACTATGCCAGCTTCGCCATGTACGATCGCATGGTGAAGAACCCGGCCGATGCGCTGGACTTCATGGGCAAGCTCGTCACCCCGCTGGCCGACAAGCAGCTGGCCGAAGCGGGCGAGCTGGACGCGGCGATCGCTGCCGATGGCGGCGATTTCACCGTCCGCCCGTGGGACTGGGACTATTACGCGGAGAAAGTCCGCAAGGCGAAGTACGACCTCGACGAGAGCACGGTGAAGCCGTACTTCGAAATGACCCGGGTGCTGGAAGACGGCGTATTCTATGCCGCCAACGTGATGTACGGGCTGACCTTCAAGAAGCGCACCGACATCCCGGTCTACCAGCCGGACGTGACGACCTATACCGTCTACGACAAGGACGGATCGGAACTGGGCCTGTTCTATTTCGATCCCTTCGCCCGGCCCAACAAGCAGGGCGGCGCGTGGATGGGTAATTTCGTCGAACAGTCGCGCCTGATGGGCACCAGGCCGGTGGTCTACAACGTGCTCAACATCCCCAAGGCCGCCGAAGGGGAGCCGCAACTGGTGAGCTGGGACAACGTGGTGACGATGTTCCACGAATTCGGCCACGCGCTGCACGGGCTGTTCGCGGACCAGGAATACCCGTCCGTCTCGGGCACCAACACGGCGCGCGACTTCGTGGAGTTTCCCAGCCAGTTCAACGAGAATTTCGCCAGCCAGCCGTCGATCCTGTCGCACTATGCGAAACACTACCAGACGGGCGAAACGATCCCCGATGCGCTGATGGAAAAGATCGACCGGGCGAGCAAGTTCAACCAGGGCTATGCCCTGGGCGAAGTGGTGGCCGCCGCGCTGCTCGACATGAAGTGGCACGCGCTCAAGGCCGGGCAGACGGTGCCCGATGCCGACACCTTCGAAAAGGCCGCGCTGGACAGCCTGGCGCTGCGCGTGAATCTCGTCCCGCCACGCTACTACAGCACCTATTTCCGCCACATCTGGGACAACGGCTATGCCGCGGGCTATTATTCGTACCTGTGGACCGAAATGATCGCGCACGACGCCTTCGCCTACCTGATGGCGCATGGCGGGCTGACGCGGGAAGCGGGCGACACGTTCCGTGCCGGGATCCTCAGCCGCGGCAACACGATGGACTACGCCGAAATGTACCGCGCCTATGCCGGGCGCGACCCGCAGATCGACGCCATGGTGGAAGCGCGGGGGCTGGGATCGGACGGCGAGTAGGCCGGGCTACCCCGCCGCCAGAGCACGGGCGCCGGGCTGGCCCAGCCAGCGCGCCTCCACGCCCCAGACCTGGCGAATGACCGCTTCGGACAGCGCCTCTTGCGGAGGGCCGTCGGCCGCCAGCCGCCCCTTGTCGAGCACCAGCACCCGGTCCGCCCGGTTCATCGCCAGCGCGAGGTCGTGGAGCACCAGCACCACCCCCGCCCCGGCCCGCGCGGCATCCGCCAGCCGGGCCATGAGGCCGATCTGGTGCGCCAGGTCGAGCGCGGCGAGCGGTTCGTCGGCAAGGATCCAGCGCGGTTCCCCCGCCAGCACGCGGGCCAGCAGCGCGCGCGCCCTTTCCCCGCCGGACAGCTGCGACACCGGGCGCGCGGCCAGCGCATCGAGGCCGAGCGCGGACAAGGCCGCCGCCACGGCCCGCACGCCGCCCCCCTGCCCGTCCCCGTGCGGCAGGCGCCCCAGCGCGACGAGGCTGGCGACCGACAGGTCCCACGCGACTTCGCCCGCCTGCGGCAGGTAACCGATGGCCCGCGCCCGTTCGCGCGGGGTCAGGCCGGACAGCGCCGCCCCGTCGAGCATCGCCATGCCGCTATCGGGCGCGACCAGCCCGGCCAGCACCCCCAGCAAGGTCGACTTGCCCGCGCCGTTGGGCCCGCAGATCGCCGTCACCTTGCCCGGTTCCAGCGCGGCGGACAGG
>JAQVEQ010000013.1:11602-24228 GCA_028697875.1 Novosphingobium sp.
GGACAGGCCATGGAGCGCCGGATGTTCGCCCAGCGTCACGGCGAGGTCGTGCACTGCCAGCATCAGGCGATCTCCCGCCGCATGCGCAGCAGCAGCGCAAGGAAGAACGGCGCACCGAGCAGGCTGAGCGCAATGCCGAGCCTGAGCTCCGTCACCAGCGGCAGCACGCGGCACAGCGCATCGGCCACCAGCACCAGCAGCGCGCCCGCCAGCGCGCTCGGCACCAGCAGCGAGCTTGGCCGCCGGTCGGTCAGCGGGCGGACGAGGTGCGGCACGATCAGGCCGACGAAGCCGACGATCCCGGCCACTGCCACGCCCGAGCCGACCGTCAGCCCGACACCCGCGATCAGCCATGCCTGCAACCGCGCGGGCTCCACTCCCAGCGAACGGGCCGCCGCCTCGCCCAGGGTGAGCGCGTCCAGCCCCCGCCCGGCCATGGCGAGGCAGGCGATCCCCGCCAGCGTCAGCGGCGCGGCGAGCCAGACTTCGTGCCAGCTGCGGTCGGTCAGCGCGCCCATCAGCCAGGTGACGATTTCCGACACCGCGAAGGCATTGGGCGCGAACGAGATGATGAGCGAAGTCAGCGCACCGGCCAGGCTGGCCAGCATCATGCCCGCCAGCGTGAACAGCGCGATCCCGCCCGCCCGCCCGGCGATCAGCGCCAGCAGCGCCATGGCCCCCGCCGCGCCCGCCAGCGCGAACAGCGGCAGCAGCCAGGCGGTGGCAAGGCCGAAGAACAGCGCCAGCACCGCGCCCAGCGCCGCGCCCGGCGCGATCCCGAACAGCCCCGGATCGGCCAGCGGATTGCGCAAGTACCCCTGCATCGCCGCCCCGGCCGCCCCCAGCCCGGCCCCGACCACAATGGCGAGAACCCCGCGCGGCAGGCGCAGTTCCATCAGGATCGCGGTGGCATTGGGCGTCGTCCACGGATCGAGCCAGATCCGCCCGGCCAGCAGCGAAAGCGGCAGGGCCAGCACGAGCAGCGCGGAGAAAATCGCGGTCGCGCGGTTCATCATGTGCCCATTTCCCCCCTCACCTGCGCCAGTCTTCCGGCCGCGCGGACGATCGTCGGTCCGCCGCAATAGAGCAGCCCCCGGTCGAAACGCGCGCGGCGCGTACCGGCCAGCGCGTCGAGCGCGGGGTGGGTCAACATCCGGTCCTCTCCATCGCCGGGCGTCCCGGCGGTCAGGATCAATTGGGGCGGATCGGACAGCATTTCCTCCAGCGGCAGGTAATCGGCCTGGCGCAGCCCGCGCGCGGCGGAATGGCTGGCAAAGCCGGTGCGCTGCATCAGGTCGCTGACCAGCGCATCGCGGCCGGGCACGATCCCGCCCGATTGCCACATGACAGTGGAAATCGCCCGGCTGCCGGGCGGCGGCGCGGCCTGGACCAGGGCGCGTTCGATCCGCGCCACGAGTGCTTCGCCCCGCTCCGGATGCCCCGTCAGCGCGGCGACATGCCGGACTTGCGCCAGGCTTTCGGCCACGCTGTGTTCGATGGCGAACGTCTCGACCTTCATGCCCATCCGTTCGAAGGCGGCGCGGGTCGCGGGCGGCAGGAAGGTGCCCGCGATCACCACGTCGGGTTGCAGCGCCATGACTTCCTCCACCGTGCCGCCGGTCGCACGGAAGCGCCGCGCCTCGGCCAGCGGCATGGAACTGGCGCGGGGATCGTGGCTGTAATGCGAAATGGCAAGGACTTGCCCCGGATCGGCCACTTCGGCCAGGATCGCGTCGGCACAGGGGTTGAGCGAGACGACGGCGGGACGGTCCCCCCCGGCGATCCCGCCCTGTCCCCCGGACGCCGGGACGCATCCCGCAAGGGCGAGACACGCCGATGCGAGAAGCGTCCCTGCCTTCACCGGTCCTCTCCTACTTCCTCAGCCGCACGCCGATGTAGGCGGCGCGGCCCTGAGTGCCATAACCGGCGGCGATCTGGTACTTCTGATCCCAGACATTCTCGATCCGGCCGAACAGCTCGATCATGTCGTTGATCCGGTAGCTCGCCCGGACATCGCCCAGCGCGTAGCTGTCCAGCTTCACGGTATTGGCGATGGTGTCGTAACGCGCACCCACCACGCGCACGTCCGCGCCCAGCGACAGGCCCGAAGCGCCCGTCCAGTCGAGCGACGCCGTCACCATGTGCGGCGGACGGCGGCCGAATTCGTGGCCCCGGTTGTTATCGCCCGGCGTGCGGTTTTCGGTATCGGTGTAGCTGTAGACGAACCGCGTGGTCAGTTCCGGCGTCACTTGCAGGCCGACTTCGGCCTCCACGCCCTGCGCCCGGCCCTTGCCGACATTGTAGTAGAAGCCATAGGGCCGCGTCGCGCAAAGCGGGGCGGTGCCCGACCAGCAGCTGTAGAAGTCGATCAGGTTTTCCGAATCCCGGCGATAGGCGGTCAGCGACAGGTAGATCGGCTCTCCCCGTTCGCCGTAGCTCACGCCCAGTTCGTACCCCTTGCTGCGTTCAGGCAGGAGGTCCGGATTGCCGTACTGCGACAGCAGCTGGTAGAGCGTCGGCGCCTTGAACCCTTCGCCATAGGCCGCGCGCAGGCGCCAGCCGGGGGCCAGTTCGTAGGATCCGTTGGCGCCGAACGTCCATTCGCCGCCGAAGTCGGAATGATCGTCGTAACGCAGGCCCGCGGTCAGGACGAGACGGTCGCCGTAATAGCCGAGCAGGGCATGGACGCTGCCGTTGTGCACCTTGCCCGCGTCGGGTGCGTTGGTGAACCGGCTCCATTCGTAATCGCCGCCGAAATCGAGCGCGAATTGCCCGGGCAGCGCGATGCGGCCGAACAGCTCGGCCCGCTCCGAACGGCCGTCGATGCTGTAGGGATAGGAGGGATCGTCCCCGTCGCGTTCGGTATCGGAAATCGCGAACCCGGCATTGAGCGTCAGCGCACCGCTTTCGTAAAGCGCCCCCACGCGGCCCGACCAGGCCCGCAGTTCCTCGGTCACGGCGGCGTCGGCGAACGTGTAGTACGGCGGCGGATAGCCATCGAGCCCGACCTTGCCTTCGGCATAGCGGGCATTGGCGGTGAGAGAGAGGGTTTCCGACAGGCTGTACTTCGCCCGGCCCGCGATGGTGTACTGGCGGTAGCCGTCCTTCTCGGTGCCCGAAGCGGCGGCCGAATGGCCTTCCGCATCGACGAAGCTGCCCGACAGCGCGGCTTCCAGCCGTTCGCCCTTGATCCCCGCGGCGGCGGTGGCGGTCACGCGTTCTTCCCCGCCATATTCGATGCCGGCGCTGTAGCCGTCCTCGATCCGGGTGACGATGTTCATCACCCCGCCCATGGCCTGGCTGCCCCAGACGACCGAATTGGGCCCGCGCAGCAGTTCGATGCTTTCGATAGTGCCGGCGGAAAGCTGCGACAGGTCGAATTCGGCATTGGCGCTGGCCGGATCGTTCGCCCGCACCCCGTCGATCAGCACCAGGGTCTGCCCGGCCGGCGCGCCGCGCACGCCCAGCAAGGTCAGGCTGCCGAGCGGGCCGTTGCGGGTGTACGTGGTGCCCGGCAGGCGTTCGAGCACGCGCGTGACGTCGGTGCCCTGCACCTGCTCGATCTCTTCGCGAGTGATGACTGTGATCGCCTGTCCGGTCTGGTCGATCGGCTGGGGAAGCCCCGTGGCGGTGACTACGATTTCGCGGTCCTCGGCCATGGCGGGCTGCGCCACGGCGAGGCTGGAACCAATAAGAAACAGATATTTACGCATAATACCTCCTGCAACGAACGAAATGTCGTTCGTGGCGAGAGGTCACGCACGATTGCTGCCCCTATCGCTGCCTTGGGTACACCCCGCCCTTCGGCTGAACGACCGGCACGGGCAGGTCTCCTGACTCCCGGATCGTCGCGTCCCTCCCGCCTTCCCGGCCCGTTTCGGAGCATGTGCCCCGGGCCAGTGGCATTTCGGGAGGAACGCTCCCCGGTCACAGTTGCGGGGGCAGCGCCGGTATCGCACCGGCTTCCCTCTTAGGCCCGGACAAGGACTGACGTCCCGCCCGGACAACCCATGACGTGATGCCGCCTTTATGCCGCAACGCAACACAAGGCAAGCCGCCAAGACGCGAGCGCTCCACCGCCTGCCCGCGTTAACTTCTTGCCGCGCGCTGTGCCGCTTCGGGACGCGGCCCACAACGCGGCTGCGCGCCGTGCGGATCGGGGCTACGCGCGAAGGCGCGATTTTCGCACTCGACCGGAAAGGCCCATCTTGCATTTCACCCGCATTCCCGCCGACGACAGGCCGGGCGATTTCAGCGCCCGCTTCAGCCGTCGCGCGCGCCCGCTGTCGGCGCGGTGGCGGGCGAAGCATCGCGGTCGGCGGCTGGCGGCGCTGACAGTAGCAGTCGCGGTGCCGGCCTTCGCCGCTCCGTCCGACTGGCAACCCTCTGCCTTCGGCGACACCGGCTTCGCGGGCGAGGCCCATGCGCAGGCGGTGCCGATGGCGTTCGAGACAGCAGGCGAAAGCTTCCCCGGTTCGGCCTTCTACTATCTCGCCGATGACGGCATGGCGTCCGGCACGGCGCAAGCCGCCGGCCCCGGCCAGCCGCTCGACGCCGGGGCTCATTGGGACAACGAAGACCCCGCCCCCATCCCCGCCGCCCGCCCCTTGCTGGCCAGCGGTTCGCCCGGCGACGAGGCCCGCGCCCTCCAGTGCCTGTCCATGGCGGTCTATTACGAAGCGGCAAGCGAATCCGACGCGGGCCAGCGCGCCGTCGCCCAGGTGGTGCTCAACCGGGTGGCGCATCCCGCCTACCCCAACACGGTGTGCGGCGTCGTCTTCCAGGGATCGGAACGCAGGACCGGCTGCCAGTTCACTTTCACATGCGACGGTTCGCTGGCTCGCGCGCCGTCGCGTTCCGGCTGGGCGCGTGCACGCGCAGTGGCGCGGGCGGCCCTGGCGGGCGACGTCTACGCCCCGGTCGGCCTCGCGACGCATTACCATACGATCCAGGTCCACCCCTACTGGGCCGCGAGCCTCAGGCGCCTGACCTCGATCGGGGCGCACATCTTCTATAGCTGGCGCGGTGCCGCCGGCCGCCCGGCCGCCTTCACTTCCGCCTATCTCGGCAGTGAACCGGCCGCCGCCGCCCATGCCCGCAGCGTGGTGGATCCGGCCGCCGCGCTCGCTCCGGACGCGCTCGCCAAGGCCTACGAGGCGGGGCTCCAGCGCGCCGCCGCCATCCAGGCCGCCCAGCCGCGCCCGGACTATACCGCCACTGTCCGCGAACAGGGCGGCGAAGCGCTCTACAGCGGCGCGCGCCTGCCCCAGGGCGGGGGCGTGAAAGCCGAATTCGTCCGCAGCGGCGAATGGATCGGAGCCCCGCGCTAAGCCCGCGCATACGCGCGCCGCAAGGCCGCAAGACCGCGACGCCACACCGGCGGCATATCCTTAACAAGCCGGCAACCATGCCCGCCAACGAAGGTTTAGCCCGGTGCCGCTAGGGACGCGGTTCACGACTGTTCCCCAGCGAGGCCTTCGATGACCATCCATATCGCCGCTCCCGGCAATGCCGTGAATTTTCCCGTTGCGCGCGTCATGGCGCATCCGGGAAGCCGCGGCGCGGCGAACGACAACATCGGCAACGAAAGCAGCGACCTGATGCTCTATGCCGCGTTGCGCCACTTCTCCGAATTCGGCCTGAGCGCCCCGCGCGAGGCGCGCGCGCAAGCCAAGGCGGCCTTCTTCGCCGGCGACCGGAAATCCTACGACTGGTGGCTGGAAATCTGCCGCAGGCTGGACAAGCGCATGGCCCGCGAACTAAGTAGCGAAGCCGAGAGCAAGACGGAAAACACGTCCGTCTGACCGGAACATTTGACGCCGTGGTGCCGCCATGCCGTTGGTAAGTAGCTTCTTAACCACTCGGTCACGCTTTTTTACTAAGACCTGTGCGCGAGTGCGAACAGGAGCAAGCCAATAACCCGGTTGCGTAAATTTCTGGCACGCTTGGTCAACGGCGAGGATTCCGTGGACGACCGCGTGCGCGCGCTCCTGCTCGAAACGCTCTATACCCAGCCGACCAGCCTTGCCATCGGCGCCATCAACGGCGTCGTTTCCGGCATTATCGCCGCCTATGTCAGCCAAAGCACGCTGCTGACCCACGCGGCAATCGCACTCACGGTGATCGCCGCGGCCCGGATTGCAATGGGTTACGCAATCGGGCGCAACATCGCACCGCAAGACGTCTGGAAATGGGAACTCGCCTACGAAATCGGGGCTTTCAGCTATTCCATCATACTCGGCCTCGTGGCGGCGCTAACCATCTGGCAGAACGTCGATGGCCAGATCCAGGTCATGACCGTGGCGGTCGCGCTGTGTTACGGCACCGGCATCGCCGCGCGCAATGCCGGACGGCCCGTCATCGCCATCGGCCAGCTGTTCCTCTCGGTCGTTCCCGTCATCGCCGCGTTGCTGGCCAACGGCTCGCTCGCCTATGTCGCGCTTGCCGTCACGGTCATCCTGCTCCTGCCAGCGATGACGTCCATCGCACTCAACGTCTTCGCCACGCTGCGCAAATCCATCACCGAGGCGGAAAACAACGCCAGGCTGGCCGAACGCATGCAGAACCTGGCCCGTACCGACGTGGTCACCGGCCTCGCCAACCGGGCCGGTCTCAACCACGAACTGGCCGAAAAATACCTCTCCCTGCCGGACGACCGCAAGCTGATGCTGCTGTGGATCGACCTCGACCGGTTCAAGGAAGTCAACGACACGCTCGGCCACCCGGTAGGCGACAAGGTGCTGGCCGAAGTCGCCCGGCGCCTGGCCACGCAGGCCCCCGACGACGCCACACTGGCGCGTTTCGGCGGCGACGAATTCATTGTCGCCTGCGAACTGGAAAGCAGAAGCGACGCCGAACAAATGGCCCGGCACATGCTGGAGGAAATCAACCGCCCGTTCCGGTTCGACGGCCAGCGATTGCAGGTCGGCGGCTCGCTGGGGGTCGCGCTGCTGCCCGACGACAGCCACGACGTCGCGACACTGATGCAAAGCGCCGACCTCGCGCTCTACCACGCCAAGGTCAGCGGCGGCCATCAGGTCAGCTTCTTCGATCCGTCGATGACGCGCAATCTCGTCCGCCGCAAGGAGATCGAAGCCGAACTGCGCGCCGCGATCCAGCACGACGAACTGTCGATCTTCTTCCAGCCGATCGTCGATCTCGAAACCGGACGCATCCGCACATTCGAGGCGCTGGTCCGCTGGTTCCACCCGGAAAAGGGCGAATTGCGGCCCGACGAATTCATCCCGGTGGCCGAGGAAACCGGCGTCATCATCACTCTGGGCAACTGGATCACCACCCAGGCGGCCAAGGCCTGCGCCCAGTGGCCCGACGATGTGACCGTGGCGGTCAACCTCTCCCCGATGCAGATCAAGGCCCCCGGCGCCGCGCTGGGGATCCAGAGCGCGCTGCGCGAGGCCGGGCTCGATCCGACGCGGCTGGAACTGGAAGTGACCGAAAGCCTGTTCGTCGAAGACGACGAGAACACCGCCCGCTTCATCGACGAGTTGTCCGCCATGGGCGTGCGCTTCGCGCTCGACGACTTCGGGACCGGTTTCTCCTCGCTCGGCTACATCAACAAGTTCCCGTTCAAGAAGATCAAGGTCGACCGCAGCTTCGTGTCCGGCCCCAACATCGGCCGCAAGACCGAAGCGATCATCCGCGCCGTGGCGGAAATGGGCTCGACTCTGGAAATGGACATCGTCGCCGAAGGCCTGGAAACGGTCGAACAGGTCCAGGCCGTGCGCGATGCCGGCTGCAATCTCGGCCAGGGCTACTATTTCAGCCGCGCCGTGCCCGACTACCTTGCCGCCATGCTGCTGGCCCGCGAACGCGATGCGCGCCAGCAGAAGCAGCACGCGAGCTGAGATCGCCTGGCAGCCCGGCCGTGAGGCCAGCCCGGTCCGCCCCCCTTTCCCTGTCCTGTCCAACCGCGCCCGGTCCGCACCGGCGGATTCGCCGTGCCGGAGAAAATTCGGCCGCGACTGTACGATTTCTGCCGCTTCCTCGCGTGGGGCATGCCCCGGAACAGCAGCACGACGGGCTGCCGCGAAGCGCCTTTCCAGCCCCTTATTGCTTTTGCGAACCGTTATCGAAGATAGTTTGGCCGGGAGGGGCTTTTCGCGGTTGCAATGGATGGCCGAGGGGCCTACGGGAAGCCGGTTAGCCGGGCGCCGCCGCCCTGTTGGCGCGGCTGTTCCCAAACGCCTGAAATGCCCCTCAACAGGGAAGGAAATCCACTCACATGGCTCGCAAGAAGATCGCCCTTATCGGCGCCGGTAACATCGGCGGCACTCTCGCTCACCTCGCCGCACAGAAGGAACTCGGCGACGTCGTCCTGTTCGACATCGCCGAAGGCATCCCCCAGGGCAAGGCGCTCGACCTGTCGCAGTGCGGCCCGGTCCAGGGCTTCGACGCCAAGGTCACCGGCACCAACGATTACAAGGACATCGCAGGCGCCGACGTCATCATCGTCCCCGCCGGCGTGCCGCGCAAGCCGGGCATGAGCCGCGACGACCTGCTGGGCATCAACCTCAAGGTCATGAAGTCGGTCGGCGAAGGCATCCGCGACAACGCCCCGAACGCGTTCGTGATCTGCATCACCAACCCGCTCGATGCGATGGTCTGGGCGCTGCGCGAATTCTCGGGCCTGCCGCACAACAAGGTCGTCGGCATGGCCGGCGTGCTCGACTCGGCCCGCTTCGCCACTTTCCTCGCGTGGGAATTCAACACGTCGGTGCGCGACGTGAACGCTTTCGTGCTCGGCGGCCACGGCGATACCATGGTCCCGGTCCTCTCCTACTCGACGGTCAGCGGCATTCCCGTGCTCGACCTCGTCAAGCAGGGCCGTTCCACCCAGGAAAAGATCGACGCGATCGTCCAGCGCACCCGTTCGGGCGGCGGCGAAATCGTCGGCCTGCTCAAGACCGGCTCGGCCTTCTATGCCCCGGCCGCTTCGGCCATTGCCATGGCGGAAGCCTACCTCGGCGACCAGCGCCGCATCATGCCCTGCGCCGCGCATCTCACCGGCCAGTACGGGGTTGACGGCCTCTATGTCGGCGTTCCGGCCGTGATCGGTGCCGGCGGCATCGAGGAAGTGGTCGAAATCGACCTGAACGACGAAGAAAAGGCGAACCTCCAGGTCTCGATCGACGCGGTCAAGGAACTGCTCGAAGCCTGCAAGGGCATCGACGGCTCGCTGGCCTAACCCCTTCATCCCCAGGAGTTTTCCATGTCCATTCTCGTTGACAAGAACACCAAGGTCATCACCCAGGGGATGACCGGCGCCACCGGCACGTTCCACACCCAGCAGGCGCTCGATTACGGCACCCAGATGGTCGGCGGCGTGACCCCGGGCAAGGGCGGCACGACCCACATCGGCCTGCCGAACTTCAACACTGTCGCCGAAGCCAAGGCCGTGACCGGCGCGACCGCTTCGTGCATCTACGTTCCGCCGCCGTTCGCCGCGGACTCGATCCTCGAAGCGATCGACGCCGAAATGGAACTGATCGTCGCCATCACCGAAGGTATTCCGGTGCTCGACATGGTCCGCGTGAAGCGTGCCCTCCAGGGTTCGAAGTCGCGCCTGATCGGCCCGAACTGCCCCGGCGTGCTCACTCCGGGCGAATGCAAGATCGGCATCATGCCGGGCTCGATCTTCAAGAAGGGTTCGGTCGGCGTCGTCAGCCGCTCGGGCACCCTGACCTACGAAGCGGTGTTCCAGACCAGCCAGATCGGCCTGGGCCAGACCACTGCGGTCGGCATTGGCGGTGACCCGGTCAACGGCACCAACTTCATCGACGTGCTTGAACTGTTCCTTGCCGACGACGACACCAAGTCGATCATCATGATCGGCGAAATCGGCGGCAGCGCGGAAGAAGAAGCCGCGCAGTTCCTCAAGGACGAAGCCAAGCGCGGGCGCAAGAAGCCGATGGTCGGCTTCATCGCCGGCCGCACGGCGCCTCCGGGCCGCCGCATGGGCCACGCCGGGGCGATCGTCTCGGGCGGCCAGGGCGGCGCCGAAGACAAGATCGAAGCGATGGAAAGCGCGGGCATCCGCGTTTCGCCCTCGCCCTCGCTGCTCGGCGAGACGCTGGACGAGCTCCTCAAGGAACTCGCCTGACTTGCTTGCGGGTCCCCGCTCCGGCGGGGCCCTTTTCCCTCCTCCCCGGGGAAACATATACGCGGTTGGGACATTGCCAGTGCGGGGCCGATAGGCGGCCATGCAACCAGAGGTGACCCCTGTTATGGGTAACGAACTGCACGATTTCATGCCTGACGGTCCGCAGCAGGGGCCGTCATGGCAGAACGCGCGCTGGCCGCAGGTCGGCGGCGCGGCCGAAGACGACCTGACCCAGGCGCTCGACCCCATGGCCATGCAGGTCGCGGTCAAGCAGGCCGCGGCCAAGACCGGCAAGGCGATGGACGAAGGCGCCATCGAACGCGCGGCGGACGCTTCGGTCCGTGCGATGCTGCTCATCCGCACTTACCGCGTGCGCGGCCATCTGGCCGCAGATCTCGACCCGCTCGGTCTCGCCACGCGCGACCTGCCGGCCGATCTCACGCCCGAATATCACGGCCTCGGCGGCGCCGCGCTGGATACGCCGGTCTACGTCGGCGGCAATCTCGGCCTCGAATGGACCACCCCGCGCGAGCTGGTGGAGATCCTGCGCGCGAACTACTGCGGCAAGGTCGGCCTCGAATACATGCACATCGCCGACGTGGAGGAACGCCGTTTCCTCCAGGAGCGCATGGAAGGCGCCGACAAGTCGATCGACTTCACCGTCATGGGCAAGAAGGCGATCCTGTCCGCCGTGATCCGCGGCGAACAGTACGAAAAGTTCCTCGGCAAGAAGTACGTCGGGACCAAGCGCTTCGGCCTCGACGGCGGCGAATCGATGATCCCGGCGCTCGAAGCCGTCATCAAGTACGGCGGCCAGTACGGCGTGCGCGAAATCGTCTACGGCATGGCCCACCGCGGCCGCCTGAACGTGCTCGCCAATGTCATGGGCAAGCCCTACAAGGTCATCTTCCACGAATTCTCGGGTGGCAGCGCCAACCCCGACGACGTCGCCGGTTCGGGCGACGTGAAGTACCACCTCGGCACCAGCACCGACCGCGAATTCGACGGGATCAAGGTGCACATGTCGCTGGTCCCCAACCCCAGCCACCTCGAAACGGTCGACGCCGTCGTGCTCGGCAAAGTCCGCGCGCAGCAGGCCTTCCGCGAGGATCTCGACAAGCACGAACAGGTGCTGCCGGTCCTGATCCACGGCGACGCGGCCTTCGCCGGCCAGGGCATCGTGTGGGAATGCTTCGGCCTGTCGGGCGTCGGCGGATACGATACCGGCGGCTGCATCCACTTCATCATCAACAACCAGATCGGCTTCACCACCAGCCCGAAGTTCGCGCGCAAGTCGCCCTATCCTTCGGACGTGGCGAAAGGCGTCCAGGCGCCGATCCTGCACGTCAACGGCGACGATCCGGAAGCGGTGACCTTCGCCTGCAAGCTGGCGATGGAATACCGCTTCGCGTTCAAGCGCGACGTGGTGATCGACATGTGGTGCTATCGCCGCTTCGGCCACAACGAAGGCGATGAGCCCAGCTTCACCCAGCCGCTGATGTACCAGCAGATCCGCAAGCACCCGCCGGTGAGCGAGGTCTACGCCGGACGGCTGAAGGAAGAAGGCGTCATCGACGAGGCCTTCGTCCAGGAAACGACCGACGAATTCGTCAGGCTGCTCGACGACGAATTCGAAGCGGGCAAGACCTACAAGCCCAACGAGGCGGACTGGTTCGGCGGCCGCTGGGCCGGCCTCTACAAGCCGGCCGATCCGGAAACCGCGCGCCGTAACACCCCGACCGCGATCGAATCCAAGCTGTTCGAAAGCCTCGGCCGCACGCTGACCACAGTTCCGGGCGACCTCGAAATCCACAAGACGCTGGGCCGCGTGATCGACGCCAAGCGCAAGATGTTCGCCGACAGCGAAGGCTTCGACTGGGCCACCGCCGAAGCGCTCGCTTTCGGCAGCCTGATGATGGAAGGCTTCGGCGTCCGTCTTTCAGGGCAGGATTCGGGCCGCGGCACTTTCAGCCAGCGTCATGCCATCTGGATGGACCAGAGGGACGAACGCAAATACATCCCCCTGACCACGCTGCCACACGGCAAGTTCGAGGTCTATGACAGCACGCTGTCCGAATACGGCGTGCTCGGCTTCGAATACGGGTTCGCTTCGGCCGACCCGAAGACGCTGGTCCTGTGGGAAGCGCAGTTCGGCGACTTCGCCAACGGCGCGCAGATCGTGATCGACCAGTACGTCGCCGCCGGCGAAGTCAAGTGGCTGCGCGCCAACGGCCTCGTCCTGCTGCTGCCGCATGGCTACGAAGGCCAGGGGCCGGAACACAGCTCGGCCCGGCTCGAACGCTTCCTGCAGCTCTGCGCGAACGACAATATCCAGGTCTGCAACATCACTGTCCCGGCCAACTACTTCCATGTGCTGCGCCGGCAGATGCTGCGGCCGTTCCGCAAGCCGCTGGTCATCATGGCGCCCAAGTCGCTGCTGCAGCACCCGATGGCGAAAAGCACGGCGGACGAATTCGTCGGCGAAAGCCATTTCCGCCGGATCGTC
>JAQVEQ010000186.1 GCA_028697875.1 Novosphingobium sp.
TTCGGAACCATTCATGCCCTGCCTGCCGGGACGGTGTGGTTCGACCGGCCGATCGCTGCCGCCCTTGCCGGTTCGGACGAACTGGTCACGGAAATCGACCTGGCCGACACGGAGAGTCTGCGCGCCGGGTTCGCCCAGAAGTCCCTGCTGCCGGCGGGCCAGAACCTGCGCGACTTGATGCCGGCGGAAGATCGCGCGCCTTATGAAAAGGCAATGGCGGTCCTGGGCCTGCCTCCCGCTGCCTTCGACCGCTACAAGCCGGGGTACGCGGGCTTGATGTTGTCGATGCTGCCGGTCCTCCAGCAGGGCTATTCGCCCGAAGACGGGGTCGAGCCGGTCCTTGCCGCCCATCGCGGGGCGCAGACCCGCACCGGGGCGCTCGAAACGGCGGCATTCCAGCTGAACCTGTTCGATTCCATGCCGATGGCGGAACAGCTTTCGTACTTGCGCAGCACTGTCGAGGCCTCTCCCGAGATGGCCGACATGCTCGGCAAGATGGTCGTCGAATGGCTGGACGGCGATGCGGACGAACTGGCCAATCTTATCAACGAGCAGGACGACGATCCCGCCCTGCTCGAACGCCTGCTCTATTCCCGCAATCGCACCTGGGCGGGCTGGATCGCGCGGCGGCTCGACCGGCCCGGCACGGTCTTCGTTGCCGTCGGCGCGGGACACCTGGCCGGCCCCGGCAGTGTGCAGGACGTGCTTGCCCGGCGCGGGATCGCCAGCAGCCGCGTGCAATGAAATTCCGTTTCGCGCTGTCCCTCGCGGCAGCCCTGCTGGCCGCCGCCTGTTCCGGGCCGCGCGAGCAAGCGACCCCTGCCCTGTGGGAAGTGACCGGGCCTGGGGGGCAACAGGCCTATCTTTTCGGCACGATCCACGCCCTGTCCGGCGATGTGGCATGGCGTTCGCCCCCTATCGAGGATGCCCTGCGCAATTCCGACAGGCTGGTGCTGGAAATCGCCCAGCTGGACGACCGGGCGGCCATGCGGGAGGTCTTCGCCCGCCTCGCCGAAACGCCGGGGCAGCCGCCGCTCGCGCAGAAGGTCGCGCCCGGATACCGCGCTGCCCTTGCCCGGCTCATGCGCAGCGCGGGACTGGACGAAAGGCAGTTCGCCGCCATGGAAACATGGGCTGCCGCCCTGACCCTGGCACAGGCCGCGCGTCGCGGAGGGGGTGATGAAAGCGTGGACCGGGCCCTGATGGCAATGGCCCGTGGTAAGCCGGTGGAGGAACTGGAAGGCACGGAACGGCAGCTTTCGCTGTTCGATGCCCTGCCCGAGGCAGAACAACGCGACCTGCTCGATGCCGTGGTGGCCGAAGCGGCCACGGCCGGGGCGGAAGACGACATGCTCGCGGCCTTGTGGCGGCGCGGGGACATGAAGGCGATCGCGCGCGAGACGCATCGCGGCATGCTGGCCGACCCGGAATTGCGGCAGGCGCTGCTGGTGGAGCGGAACAGGAACTGGGCGGAACAGGTGTCGGCCATGCTCGAGGCGGGCCACCATCCGTTCGTGGCGGTCGGGGCCAGCCACATGGCGGGACCGGAAGGGCTTCCCGCCCTGATCGAAG
Organism: Novosphingobium sp.; assembly: GCA_028697875.1. Lineage (GTDB taxonomy): Bacteria > Pseudomonadota > Alphaproteobacteria > Sphingomonadales > Sphingomonadaceae > Caenibius. The sequence goes on from JAQVEQ010000186.1 coordinate 1,573, forward strand.
GGCAAGGGTACGCGGTCCGGCGCGTTCAATAGGCGGTCCGGGGCCGGTATCGCTTGCAATTCCACGCCATTGCCGTTAGGGGCGCGCGCTTCGCGGCATGGTCATCCCTGGAGGCGTGGCGCGAAGAACGTATCAACCAGTTTTGAAAGGTAAGCAGATGAGCGACGCTCTTACGTTGCCGGCCGAAGCGCGCGAACGGGCAGGCAAGGGAGCCTCCCGCGCATTGCGTCGCGAAGGCCGTGTCCCCGCCGTGATCTATGGCGGCAAGGAAGAACCCCAGTCCATCCACGTTGAAGAGAAGGAACTGGTCCGCCAGCTCGGCACCGGTCACTTCGCCAACTCGATCGTCATGATCGAAGTGGGCGGCAAGAGCGTGCGCACCCTGCCCAAGGATGTCGCCTTCCATCCGGTGAGCGACCGTCCGGTCCATGTCGACTTCCTGCGTCTTGCCAAGGACGCCACTGTCGAAGTCCAGGTTCCGGTCGTCTTCATCAACGAAGAAGACTCGCCCGGCCTCAAGAAGGGCGGCGTGCTCAACATGGTCCGCCACGAGCTGGACCTGATCTGCGACGCGGCCAAGATCCCGTCGGAAATCGAGATCGACGTGACCGGCCTCGAAGTCGGCGATTCGATCCACATCAGCCACGTGAAGCTGCCGGTGGGTTCGGAAAGCGCGATCGCCGACCGCGACTTCACCATCGCGACGATCGTTGCCCCGTCGGCGCTCAAGCGCGCTGAAGCCGCAGCGGCCGCCGAAGAAGGTGCCGCGGAAGCAGGGGAAGGCGGAGAGTAAGCTCTTCGATCTTTCCGAATATCGGATCGAGGCGCCGGTTACGCACAGCGTGGCCGGCGCTTTGCTTTTGCGGTGCGATTGACGCTAGGGAACGGACATGCAGCTTTGGGTAGGCCTTGGAAATCCGGGACCGCAATACGCGATGCACCGGCACAATGTCGGTTTCATGGCCGTGGACGTGATCGCGGAGATCCACGGTTTCGGCTCGGTACAGAAGAAGTTTTCCGGATGGGTCCAGGAAGGCCGGATCGGAACCGAGAAGATCGTCCTGCTGAAGCCGGCGACCTTCATGAACGAGAGCGGGCGGGCGGTGTCGGAGGCGATGCGCTTCTACAAGCTGGAAACCGACGCGCTGACCGTGTTCCATGACGAACTCGACCTGGCGCCCTTCAAGGTCAAGGTGAAGACCGGCGGCGGGGCCGCCGGACACAATGGCCTGCGCTCCATCGCCCAGCACCTGGGCCCCGATTTCCGCCGGGTGCGCCTCGGTATCGGCCACCCCGGCCACAAGGACCGGGTGACATCCTATGTCCTTGGCAACTACGCCAAGGCGGAAATGGACGATCTGGCGGCCATGCTGGGCGCCGTCGCCGCCGAGGCCGAATGGCTGGCGAAAGGCGACGACGCCCGCTTCATGAGCGAACTGGCCCTCAGGCTTTAGCGGGCTGGCGCTTGGCCGGCGCCTTCTTTCCCTTGGCTGCCGGTTGCGGGAGCTGCGGTGCATCCCCGCCGGGGCCTTCGAGGCCCGGGACCAAGCGGTTGGATTCGTGGGCCGCCTCTACCTTGGCCTGCTGCATCTTGGCCGGATCGACCGCGATCTTCGCATTGATGGCGATAGTGATCCGGTCTTCATCGGCATCGTTGGGATGGACCCAGTGCTTGAGCGTGCTGGGGAACACCACCAGCGTGCCCGGCGCAGGTTTCATCGCATGGAGCGAACGCATGTAGGGCGATTTGACCAGCCCCTGGCCCGGAGGGGCCGAACGATGGTCGATGAATTCGATCGAACCGGCCATCCCCCCGGTCGCAGAAGGCGGGACCTTGATATAGTAGGCGGCCGACCAGAATGCGCCCGGATGGTCGTGCGGGACGTTGTAGCCGCCCTTGGGATTGACGTTCACCCATCCGTCGCATTCGAGCCGCAGGTTCTTGAGCGCTTCCTTGTTGGCAACGCGCTGGGTCGCATCGGCGAGGCATTGCATGATCTTCTGGGCAAGTTCGCGGTGGGCCGGCTCCTTGCGGGCGAAGAAATCAAGATCGCTGTGCCAGCCACTGCGGTTGGAACGGACCATGCCCGCCTCGTTCTTCATCCGATCATCGATTTCCTTGATGATCTCGGCATTGATCCGCTCGAAATCCGCGATCTCGTAGACCGGGATCGGCGATGCGAAGACGAGATTCATTTTCCTGAATTTGTTGCTCATGATCCTGCCCAAGTTTCCTCTTTCGCCCTCATCGGACGCATGCCGGGGCGAGGCAAGTGTTAACAGGCGATATTTCACCCGTTTACGTTGATCGAGCGCAATGTTCCGCTGCAATTCATTGCGGCGCCGGCTGCGCTTCTGACGCCCCAGGAGTGTCGGGATAACTGACACTCCTAATCGCCCGGCCTAGGCATTAACCAGTGTAACCCCCGTAAAACATGGCTTGGCACACCCTTTGCTTCTTCGGTCGTCAACCATTTGTGAATCGAAATCTCATGCATAGGGGGATTGAGTAATGAAGAAGACGCTTTTGACACTCGCGGCTCTGGGTACTGTCGCGATCGCTTCGCCGGCCATGGCGACCTTTGGCTCCTGGAGTTCCACGGGTGGCTGGGGCGGTTCCTCGGGCGGCACCACTCACACGCACTATTGCGGTTGTGGTGACAAGTTCGGTGATTCCCAGTGCAACGGCTCTACTGGCGGCAGCACCGGTTCGACTACTTCGACAACCACGACCTCGACCTCTTCGGGCAACGAAGTTCCCGAACCGGGCATGCTGGGCCTGGCCGGTGCGGGCCTGATCGGTCTCGCCATGCTGCGCCGCCGCAAGGCGCGCGCCAAGGCCTGAGACATTATCTCAAGCAAAGTTCACACAAGGATAGCTCCCACGTGTGATTGGCGTCCCTTCCCCATGGGAGGGGCGCCTTCTTTTTGAGCTGCGTGGCCATCCGGCAGCCGCTTCAGGGCGTGGCGGCTGACTTGCCGGGCGAGGCGGGATGCCTGTTCCTCGCCGCCAGGGCCTGCGCGGCATAGACCTCCTCCTGCGGATCGCCTGCCGCTTTCGCGGCCCGTGCGAGCAGTGCAAGTTCTTCGGCGCTTGCCTCGGGATCGTCGGCGAATATCCGCAGGGTATCGAGTGCGCCATGCGGATCCTTGCCCGCCAGTTGCGCCTTGCCCAGCGACAGGCGAACCTGGCGATTGTCCGGCGCTTGCAGGAGGAGCGGTGAGAGATAGGCCCGGGCCTGCTCCACCTGCCCCAGTTCCAGCAGGGCTTGGGCATAAAGCATCTGAAGATCCGGAAATTGATCGAGGTTGCGCTCCATCGGCTGGAGGATCTTGCGGACCTTGCCCCAGTCGTGTGCCTGCGCGGCCAGCATCGCCTTGTAGAACGTCACTTGAGGGTTGCCGGGAAACAGCTTGTCGACCTTGGCAAGGGCCGGCTCCAGTTCCTTGAAGCGGCCCAGTTCGCCAAGGCTTGCGATCTTGCCGAACAGGGCCACGGGATCATCCGGATAGGCCTTGAGCGTCTTGTCGTAGGTCGCCAGCGCCTCCCGGAAATCGCCTTGCGCTTCCGCCAGCTTGCCCATGACGCGCAGGGCATCGAGTTCGTCGGGATTCTCCGCGAGCGCTTGCGTTGCCATCCGGCGAGCGCCTTGCCGATCCCCCTGTTCGAGCCGCAGACGGCCGTAAACGGCCAGAAGGTGGTGCTTGGGGCCCGGCGCCAGAACGCCTTTGGCGAAGGCTTCCTCCGCCTCCTCCGTTTTTTGCATCGCGACATGGGCCTGCCCGCGGACGCGCCAGGCTTCCGCGCTGTCCATGCCTTCGACCCGTTGCAGTGCCTCGTCGTACTGGCCGCGCATGATCGCGGCGTCGCCCATGAGGATCGCTCCGTCGGAAGGCAGCTTGCCGAGCCGTTCGAGCCGCTGGAGAGTC
>JAQVEQ010000187.1 GCA_028697875.1 Novosphingobium sp.
GAGCGAAGGCGACAGCGCCCCGAAATCGAGCGTCGCCTGGGCATAGGCCGCCTTGCTGGTCAGCTTGTCGCCCTGCGCGAAATTGGTGGTCGGAATGCCGGAGATGCTGGTTTCCTGCGAGGTCAGGTTCTTCTTCGGCGTGTTGCGCTGGTAATAGGCGCCCACGGTCCAGTCGAACAGGCCGTCCGCCAGCTTGCCGTTCAGCTGCAGTTCCTCGGTAAACTGGTCGAAGGCCGGTGTGCCGTTGTTCTGCAGCCCGCCGTAATAGCCGGTCGGGTAATACTGGATACCCGCGACTGTCGAACCGTCGACGTCGATGCGCGCGTCCTGCCGGAAGGTGGAATAGCTGATGATGTTCTTCAGCGTGATATCGTCCGTCAGGTTAACCCGCGTCTTGTTCGCGATCATCAGGATTTTCTGCTTGTCCGCCTGCGCGCCGTTGTAGGCGACCTTGCGCGCGCCCCAGTCTTCCTGCTGGGCGGCGACGGCGTTGAGATAGTCCAGGAAAGCCGGTGCCGTCGCAAAGAAATCCTGATTGATGAGGTGGAGCTGCGAGCTCCCGCCGTGTTCCTTGCGGTTGAGATAGCTGACGATCGTATAGTTTTCGAAGGAATCGCTCGGCGTGAACAGGACCGAGAAGCGTCCCGCGAAATAGTTGATGTTGTCGTAGTCGCGGCCGGTCACGACATCCTTGGTGAAGCCGTCGCGCGTGCGGTGATTCACAGCGGCACGCACCATCAGCACATCGGGAATGATGGGGATGTTGACGATCGCCTGCTGTTCGAAATTGTCATAGTTGCCGTACCCGGCCATGACAGAGCCTTCGAACTTGTTGGTCGGCCGCTTCGGTTCGAACAGGACGGCACCCCCGGTCGTGTTGCGCCCGAACAGCGTGCCTTGCGGACCGTTCAGGACCTGCACGTTGGCCAGGTCGAACAGCGTGCCGGCACCGCCGCCGCCACCCGGCAGGGGAACTTCGGCGAAATAGGCGACGACCGCCGGGTCGCTGCCGAACGTCGTGCCGATCCCGCGAAGCGAATAGTTGTCGGTATTCCTGGTATTGTTGGTGCTGACGCTCAGCGACGGGGTTGCGTACTGGACATCCCGCATGCTGGTGATGGTGCCGCTGGTCAGTGCCTTGTCGTCGATCACGGTCATGGAGATCGGCACGCGTTCGAGCTTTTCCGCCGTCCGCCGGGCCGTGACGATGATGTCGCCAGTGCTCCACGCCTGCGCATTCTCGCTGCCCTGCCCGCCTGCCGCATCCTGCGCGTAGACCGCCGGAACATAGGCCATCAGGCTCGCCGAAGCCGCCAGACCGAGACGCACGAATACCTTCTTGTCCATTGAAACCCCTCCACAACCGGTCCGGATTTTTCCGGATCCTGTCTTTGCCGTTACCACAATCAGGCGATTGTTGCACCGGACTCTAACAATAAATTGAGTTTACTCAATGCCAGGACGCAATTAGCCTTGACCGATCATGGCTGCAAGTTTTCAAATGCGTATCGTCCTTGAGGACTAGGAATGCCTCGAAGCGCACCGGTAGGCATGCGCTGCGAAGAAAATAGGGAAGTGGGAGACATGCTGAAATCCAATATTCCGTCGCCAGGCGAACTGATCGCGCGGGCAGAAGCCTTGGTACCCTATCTGAGGGAGCAGGCGGCCACGCACAGGAGCGAACGGCGGATTACTTCCGACACGATCGCCCGCCTCAACGAGGCCGGCCTTTTCCGCGTGATTCAGCCACGCCGCTATGGCGGCTACGAAATGAGCCCCGAAGTATTCGGCGAAATCCTGACCACGCTGGCGCGGGGCGATGCCAGCATGGGTTTCGTCTATGGCGTGATCGCAGTGCATAGCTTTCACCTCGCCTTCTACGACGACCGCGCGGCGCAGGACGTCTGGGGCGAGGACGACAGCGTGCTGATCGGTTCGCCCTATGCCCCCAACGGCAAGGCGACGCGGGTCGAAGGCGGCTATCGCGTTTCCGGACGCTGGTCCTTTTCGAGCGGGTGCGACAACTGCCAGTGGAATTTCCTCGGCGGCACGATCGAAGGCGAGGAAGGGCCGCTGATGGAACGGATGTACGCCTTCCTCATCCCGCGGTCCGATTCCGAAATCGTCGACACCTGGAACGTGGTCGGGCTCCAGGGGTCGGGCAGCAAGGACATCGTCGTCGAGGATGCGTTCGTTCCCGAATACCGGGTGCAGCGTTTCCCGATCTATGACCACACCGCCCATCCCGGGACCACGATCAACGACGGCCCGCTGTTCCGCGTTCCTTTCATGCCGCTGTTCACACGCGCCGTGTCCAGCGCCGCCTTGGGAGGGCTGGAAGGCATGATCGAGCATTTCTGCGGCTATACCGCCGACCGCCTCAATGTCCTGAGCATGCGCGTGGCGCGCGACCCGCTGGTACAGATCGCGCTGGGCCAGGCCAAGGCCGCCGCCGACGAAATGAAATCGACCATGCGCCGCGACCTCGCCGAAATGAACCGCATCGCCCAGGAAAGGGTACCGCTCGATCCCGAACGGATGTCGCTGTTCCTGCTGCAGAGCGCCAACGTCCCGCATCGCAGCCAGGAAATGGCCCTGGCGCTGATGCGCGCGGCCGGCGCCAACGGCATCCGGATGGACCGCCCGCTGGCGGGGATCCATTCGGATCTCCTCGTCATCGGGCAGCACGCATCCAACCTGCCAACCACGCCGGCCACGGCGCTGGGCAAGACCATGCTGGGCGTGACCGAATAGGCACCTCCGGCCCGATCCAGTTGTCTCGCCGCCGAAAGCGGCGGGGATGGATCGGAAAACGATAACGGGAAGAGGAAAAATGAAGACATTCAAGGACAAGGTCGCCGTCGTCACGGGCGGCGCAAGCGGGATCGGCTATGCCCTGGCCGAAGCGTTCCTGGACGAAGGCGCGCGCGTCGTCATCGCCGACATCCAGCAGGATGCGCTCGAGGCCGCCGCCGGCAAGCTGTCGGGCAAGGGCGAGGTCCTGGGCGTGCGCACGGACGTGGCCGACCCGCAGGCGATCGAAAATCTCGCCCGGCAGACCGTCGACCGCTTCGGCGGGGTCAACGTGCTGTGCAACAATGCCGGCGTGGGCGGTTTCCAGCGCTTCGAAAGCACGTCGCGCGAAATGTGGGAATGGACGCTGGGCGTCGACCTGTGGGGCGTGATCGACGGCTGCCGCACCTTCCTGCCGCTGCTGAAGGAACAGGAAGAGGCGCATATCGTGAACACGGCGTCGATGTCGGGCTTCTGCTATGGCCCGTTCCTGTCGCCTTACAGCGTGGCCAAGGCGGGCGTCGTGGCGCTGACGGAATCGATGTATCGCGAATTCCAGATCACGAAGGTCAACGTGGGCATGTCGGTCCTTTGCCCAGCCTACACCGCCACCAACATCGGCGAGGACGAGCGCAACGCCCCGGCCAGCGTCGTGCACCGCGAAGAGGCCGACCCGGCCTTGCAGAAAGTGCGTAACCACGTCGACGCCATGGTGCTGGCAGGCAAGACGGCAGCCGAAGTCGCGGCGATCACGCTGGACGGCATCCGCGCAGGCAAGCTGCACATCATCCCGCACCAGAGCTGGCTCGAAGCGGTAGAGGAGCGCATCGGCAACATCCTTGCCGGCCGGCCGGTGGGCGACGAGCCCGCCAGCGTCCTGGCCGACCCGACGAAATAGCGGCGTCGGACCGGCTCGACCCGCCCGGCCGATGCCGGGCGGTCAGCTGTCCTGCTTCAAGGGGCGGAACACCAGTCCACGCAGGTAGTTCATCCGGATCGAGATATCGCGCACGCCGCTGCCCACAAAGACCGTGGCGAGAGCGGCTTTCGGCTTGGAGCGGCGAATGCGCGGATTGCCGGGGAACCCCGCACCGTCGGCGAATGGATTGAACTTGTGATCGCCGTTGCGATCATGAAGGAGCGCCAGCGTATAACTGCCGGCGCGGGGCGCACGGATGCAGAGCGTCACCAGCCCCTGCGCGGGAATATCCATGTCCACGCGCTTGAAGGTCTTGCCCTCGCTGAGCAGGATGTTGTCGTCCTGCATGAAATCGTCGTCGTTGTCGGGATAGAGTTCCGCGCGCAGCACTCCCTTGCGATCCTTGAGACCGAGCACGGCGATGCGCACCGCAGGTCCCGGTTCATCCGGGCGGCAACGGGCGTTCGCGGTGCCGAGCGAAGGCTCCGAACGCATCCGGGGCGCGGCCGTGGGCTGCGCCGCCACCGCCATGGATACGGGATCCGCGGCCAGCAGGGCGAGTGCAAACCAGACCATCGGGTGTTTCCTCTTCATCTGGGGCATGCGGACGCGGACAGGGCGGCATATCCGGACGGACTGTGCGTGCGGGCGAACCGGGCCACCCGGTGCCGCACTTCGCGATAGACGCGCGCGGAGCCGCGATCCGCGGGATGAACGGCAATGCGGACAGTACGCTGGCCGCGCAGGCCCAGCGATGCGAATTTCGAGAACGCGAGCGAGGAAAGGGCCCGCGCGGGCGTGCGCGTCGCATAGCTGATCACCGGCCCGCGTGCGTAAGTCGCACCGGACTGGGGATTCCACACGCGGAAATGGTCCTCGACGCACGTGAAGCCCGCCTCGCTTATGGCCTCCAGCGCGTCCGGCCCGTAAAGCCAGGCCGGAGCGATGAAACCGGCCACCGCCTTGCCCGCGACGTCTTCGACCAGCTTGCGGCCATCGCACAGGAGGGCCGCCGCCCGCGCCCGTTCGAGGCCGAGGAATTCGCCCTCGCCCGCAGTCAGGTGCCGGGCCTTGAATGCCGTGCCCGCACCCTGATGGTCGCTGCGGTCCTGATGGAAATAGCCATGGAGGAAGACTTCCGAGCCTTCGCCGGCCCAGCGCCGTACCGCCTTGACGAACGACGGGTCGCGGTCCAGCCGCGCCTCGCCATGGAAGTCGGGCACCAGCAGGAGGCCGCAGGCACCGGGACCGACCAGTCCGGCCATGTCGTCCATGATCGCACGGATCGCCTCGCCATGATGCGGTGTGACATCGTGCAGGGTGAGCAGAAGGCGCCCGGTCATGCCGCGCTCAGGGCCAGGTCGCGCAGCTTGTCGAGATAGAGCGGCGCGGAGTTTTCCAGCGAGAAACGGAGCGCGCGGGCGCGCATGGTCTGCCGGTCGGCGGGCAGTTCGCGGACCCGCCCCATCGCATCGGTCAGCGCCCGCGCATCGCGGACCGGCACGATCCAGCCGTCCCGCCCGTCCTCGACAAGGGCGCGCAGGCCCACAGTGCTGTCGGTCGAAACGACCGGGAGGCCGGCGGCCAGGGCTTCCACCACGACGCCGGGCAGGCCCTCGTAATCGGAGGACAGCACGAAGCAGTCGGCCTGACCGAGCCAGGAGACGACATCGTCGCAATGGCCGGGCAGTTCGACACTGCCCTCGAGGCCAAGCCGGGCGCGCAGCGCTTCCAGCCGGGCACGTTCCGGTCCCTCGCCGAGAATCACCAGCCGCATCGCTTCGCCT
>JAQVEQ010000188.1 GCA_028697875.1 Novosphingobium sp.
GGCACAAGGGGTAGCCGGACGCGCGGCGCCGATCAATGCGGGAATCGCTCAGACCGCGTCGCCCGCGTCCGGCGCCGAGCGCGGATTGAGATCGGCGACGGCCGGCGTCGTCGGCATGGGCACGAAGGGACCTTGCTGCGCGGTCGGCGGCGCCCGCCGCACCCACATGCGATAGAGGGTGAACAGGGCCGCAAGCGCATAGACGGCGGCGATGAACAGGAACAGGGCTGAAGGCCCGGCCCAGGCCATGAGGAAACTGGCCGTGGGCGGTCCGACGACCGAGCCGATCGCCCAGCACAGCAGCAAGCCGGCCGAGACGCCGACCACCTGATCCGGCTCGATGAAGTCGTTGGCATGACCGACGGCGAGCGGATAGATGACGAAGGCCGCCCCGCCGAAGGCGAAGCCGAGGATATAGAGCGCGAAGGCCGAACGGCCGACGCCGGCCATGGCGAGGGCGACGATCAGGGTCGCGACCAGCGCGCCGAGCAGCACGCTGCGCCGGTCGAAACGGTCGGAGGCCCAGCCGATCGGCCATTGCAGGGTCAGCCCGCCGATGAAGAGCAGGGTCATGAAGGTGGCGATCTCGCCCGTGCTGAGGCCGATGCCCGAGGCGAAGGTCGGTCCCGCCATGGAAAGCGAGGAGTTGGCCGCCCCGCAGGCGATGGTGGCGGTGACCCCGACGGGCGAGACCCGCATCAGCCGTCGCAGGCCGTAACGATTGGCGCCACCGACCCGCGGCGCCTCCACCCGGGCGAGCGCCACGGGCACGAGGCAGAGGGAAAGCAGCAGGCCCGCCACCATGAAGAGCGTGGGCGCCATCGGATCGGCCGAGGCGACGAGGCTCTGCCCGCTCGCGTAGGAAAGCTTGTCCGTGATCATGTAGGCGGCGAGCACGGCGCCCCGCGTCGCCACCGTCGCCCGCGCGTTCAGCCAGCTTTCGGTGACCGTGTAGAGTCCGGCGGCGCAAAAGCCGGTACCGGCGCGGAACAGGGTCCAGACATAGGCATCGTCGACGAGCGCAAGGCCGAGCGCACAGGCGGTGGCGATGCCGCCGAAGGCGGCGAAGGCCCGGACCGGGCCGACCGCGCCGATCACCTGGCGCCCGAACAGACAGCCGAGCAGGAACCCGAACGGAAAGCCGGTCAGCACGAAGGAGACGAGATGGGGTGGCACCGCCTCGAGCCCGAGACGAACCCCGACGGTGGTCGCGACCAGGCCCGTGCTGGCGGAAACGAAGGCGATCCCGAACAGGACGGGTGCGACCCCGATCAACGAACGAAACATGCTACCTCCCGCCACCTGTCCGCTCCCCCCTGGAGCAAGCGATCCCCGTGAGACAAAGGGACGCCGAGTGTGTCGGTCCCGCGACCTCGCCGCAAGAGAGGCGGTGACACGGCTGCATTGCGGTCCGTGTCATCCCGCGTCGACCGGCGGGATGACACGCGCTAGAATCCGCCCATGCGTTCCCTCGTTCCCGCCGCGATTCTCGTCATCGCCTGCGCCCTTGCCGGCGCGGGGCCTGTGCTGGCGCAGACACGCTACGACACGCCCTGGGCCGGGGTGGAGACGCCGACGGCCGGGACCGCGCGTTCCATCGGCGGCGCTGCCCGGGGCTGCATCGCCGGGGCGCGGGCGCTGCCGGCGGAGGGCGCGGGCTTCCAGGTGCTTCGGCGCTGGCGCAACCGCTACTGGGGGCACGGCGATCTTCTCGGCTTTCTCGAACGGCTGGGACGGCAGCAGACGGCGGCGGGCTTCGACCCCTTCCTGATCGGCGACATGTCGCAGCCGCGCGGCGGCCCCATGGCCTCTGGCCATCGCAGCCACCAGACCGGGATCGACGCCGACATCCTGTTCACCACCGGGCCCATGAGCCCCGCCTCGCGCGAGGCCCTTCGCGACCCGCCCTCGATGCTGGCGGCCGACGGCAGGACGGTGGATCGCGGGCGCTTCGGCCCGACCCAGATCGCCATGCTGCGCAACGCGGCGACGGACCTGGGGGTCGCCCGCATCTTCGTCAACTTCCACCTGAAGAAATACCTGTGCACGGTTCTACCGGCGGGAAAGCGGGCATGGCTGCGCAAGGTCCGGCCCTGGCTCGGCCATGACGAGCATTTCCACGTCCGCCTGCGGTGCCCGTCCGACAGCCCCGCCTGCGAGGAACAGGCCGCGATCCCGCCGGGCGATGGCTGTGACGATACGCTGGAAGCCTGGTTCCGACCGCCGCCACCGCGTGACCCGAATGCCCCGCCCCCGCGCCCGCCCGGTCCCCCGGTGCTGCCCGCCGCCTGTGACGCCATCCTCGCCGGGAATTGAAGCGAATCACCATCAGGTCCAGAATCGATGGGTCCGTTCGAGAGCAAATCACGACCGGAGGAAAGCGAATGGGGACCCGACGCCAGGTGGGGACCAAGTCAGGGGGCATGAATCGCCGCCTTCTCCTCGCGAGCGGGCTTGGCCTGCTGGCCGGCGCCTGCGCGGGCGCACCCCCGCCGGTGGCAAGCGGGGGCCGGCGCACGGATTTCGGCATCGAAATGGCCGACGGCACGCGCATCGTGACGCCGCCCGGCCATGATCCGGACCGGTCCTCGCCCGCCCTCGTCTTCCTGCCCGCGACCGACGGGGAAGCCGTTGGCCTCTACCGCTATTACGCCGAAGCGCATGCCCGCCGGGGTGGCTTCATCGCCATCCTGCCGCCCGGATCGAGCAGCGCCGCCGACTACAGCAGCGGCGAGCGTTTCGCCAGGACCATCCGGCAATGGGATGCGCGGGTACGGGACGTCGTTGCCCGCCACGGGGCACGCTTCGGCGTCGATGCGCGGCGAGTCGCATTGTCGGGCTTTTCGCTGGGCGGCGACCTGTCATGGGCGCTGTCGCTGCAGTCACCGCAGGATTATTGCGGCGCCGTGGTCATGGGCAGCCGTTGCGGCTATCGCCTGCGCCACAGTCTCGATGTGCTGTCGTTCCGGGGCTATCGCTTCGCCCTGCTGCGCGGCGCCGACGAATCCTCTGCCCGGGCGAACGGCATGGCCGCCGCGCGCGGCCTGCTTTCAAGCGAGGGGATTGCTCATATCTACGACGAAGTTCCGGGCAGCCACGTACGGGCGCCCCCCGCCGTCTTCATGACGGCGGTGGATTTCGTGCTGGGCCAGAACCAGATGGTCCGAAACGGCCCGATGGTTTGAAAAAAGGGCCTGATCAGCCCTTGGCACCCCAGGTGCGCACCGGTCCGGTATCGACATGGACGAAGTTCGAGCGGCGGTAATAGCCGACGCCGCCCTGCTTCATGCCCACCGCCGTGTCGTAGATGCCGCGAAGGTTGCGGTCCGGCAAGCGGATGTCGAGGGCCATGCCCTGGATATGGAAGGAATTGCGGGCCACCCCCCGGCTTTCCGAAGCGCGCTTCGCATTGGTGCGCGGCGCCCGATAGGCGGAAACGATCTGGATCTGCGCGCCGCCGTTGTCGAGCCTGTGGCCGAGGGCGGTCAGCAGGTCGAAGAGCTGGGGATCGATGCGGTGCACTTCGTTGGCGCGGTGGTCGCGCAACAGGATGTTCAGCTTCTGCAGGGCGTCCGGGACATAGCCACCATCGCGCCAGTAGACGCTGGTGAAGCTCTCGCCCGTGTTCATGTTCTTGAGGGAAAGCTTGCGCGGCCCGCCGATGGCGGCCAGCGCCTCGCCCGGGGTGAGCAGCCCGCCGGCGGCCGTCGCGGCGACGAGGCCAAGGCCGGCCGTCAGCAGACCACGGCGGGAAGTCTCGACAGGCGAACCGACGTTCGCGGCAGATGCCTCGAAATGGGGGGTAGACGAAGCCACGCGGCGGAACAAACGCTCGAACGCCATCTCTGCACCCTTCCTGCCCGGCCGTCCTTATCCTGCCCGACGACCCTGCTGCCCTTGCGGCGCCTTGCCCGACGCCTTGATTTCCTTGCCGAATCGTCGAGTCCATCCGACGACGGCTAGAGAGTACTCACGGCCCACGGTGTTGCAAGCCTGATACATCGATGTTTTCGGTGCAGAAAACCAAAAAATCCTTCCCGGGCGGGGCTTTTTTGCCACACCCGTTCCGGGGGTCCGTCGGTCGGATGAATTTTTTCGACCATTGCGCGTATCGGCGGTGGCAGAGCCGCCGATACGCGTGAAGATCAGAGAGCGTCGGCGAGGATGGCGGGCCGGCTCAGGCCATCGGCGATACGCCGATCAATGCCGTAGAGATCGTCACGGAACTGCGCCGTGCCCGCGTCGTCGACCCAGGCGGTGACATAGGTCAGGCGCACGCCGATGTCGTGGACGACGGTGACGAAGATCGTCGCGGTCGAGCCGGCGACATAGGAATCCATGCGCGCGCGGTCCCAGCGCGGCACATCGCGCAGCAGCCGGGCACCCAGCTCGAAGGGATCCTTCACCCGCACGCAGCCCGAGCTGAGGGCGCGCATGTCGCGATTGAACAGGTGCTTGTCCGGCGTGTCGTGCAGATAGACCGCGTAATCGTTCTTGAAGTTGATCTTCAACCGGCCGAGCGAATTGCCCGCCCCTGGTGCCTGGCGCAGGCGGTAGGGGATGGAACGGCTGCGCGGCACCTGGGTCCAGTCGATGGTCGAGGGATCGACCGGCTGGCCGTCGAAATAGACGGTATAGCCATGGGCCTGCAGGTAGTTCGGATCATTGATCTGCTTGCGCACGATGTCCTCGCCGGCGTTGCGGGCAGGCACGCTCCACGGCGGGTTCAGGACGACGTTGGTGACCTTGCTCTCGAGCAGGGGGGTCTTGCGCTGGGTCCGGCCGATCACCACGGGCATCACCAGGGCAAGCTCACCCTCCTCGTAATAACGCAGGGTGAATTCCGGGATGTTGACGATGATGCGGTTCGGTCCAAGGTCGTTCAGCTGCTGGCGCCGCCGTTCCATGTTCACGAGGATCTGGCGGATGCGGCTTTCGACGGACGTCCCGAGGTGCTGCAGGGTCAGCTTGCCGATGACGCCATCGTCCTTCAGGCCGTGGCGCAACTGGAAGCGCTGCACCGCCGCGACGAGGGCCTGATCGTAACGATTGGCGTGTTCGGTCACCGGAACCGCGCCGTCGGTCACGGCAAGGCGGGCGCGAATCGCGGGAATGCGGCTGTCATACGCACCAGGCTCGATCTTGGCGCCGCCATCCGGCACTGCGGGCCAGCCGCCGGCCGCGGCCAGGGCGCGATAATCGCCGAGCAGATGCTTCAGCGCCAGATAACCGGCATCCTGCGGCCCGGTCACCGCCAGGGCCGCCACCGGATCGGTCGCCATGAGCGCCCGCGCGGCGATCGCCGCCGCGTCGACCGGACGGCCCAGTTCACGCATGTCGACCGGCAGGCGCACGGTGGCGAGGCCCGCCCCGTTGCGATCGGCGACATAGCGGATCAGCGTGTCGCTGAGCAGCACTTCATAGGCGCCGGCCGTCCCCTCGCCGCGCAGGGCGGCGATCAGGCCGAGCGGATAGCGCGCGGGGTCCAGC
>JAQVEQ010000014.1 GCA_028697875.1 Novosphingobium sp.
GTTCCTCGACAGCGTGATGCATTTCGACCTGCAGCCGGCGACTTCGGCAGCCTTCATCCTTGCCATCACGCTGCTGATGGTTGCCCTGCTGCTGTTCCTGCGCGAAACGCGCATGGCGTCCGCCAGTTTGCGGATCCCGCACACGTTCCTCGAGTGGGAGCGCGAGATCTAGCGCTTTCGCTTGTGCAGGACCCGGCGCGGCGGGCGTGTCAGGCGAGCAGCTTCTGCCCCTGTTCCCTGACGGTCCCGGCAATCATCGGTTCGACGAAGCTCAGCGCCAGTGGCAGGCTGACGTCGATTACCACCTGGGCATCGTCGATCACGATGGTGCCTTTCAGGTTCTGGCCCATGGCGGCAATGGTCAGGTTCACATGATCGTCATCGACCCATTCGGTCGTAAGCTTGGCCATGCCGCCCGGGACATTGCCGGCCAGGTCCTGGGCGTGTTCGTGCAGGCGCTGGCGGACTTCGTCCCGTGAAAGTTCATGGGGCAGGGTAACGCGCATGCACTTGTGATCCTTGCTGCAATTGACCGATACAGCGATAGAGTGGCAGCGGAACGCGGCCGGGGAAAGTGCTTTTTGCGCGCCGTGGCCGCGAAGGAGAAACGATGGCGAGTAATCCACCCGAAACGCGTGCCCATTCCTTTGCCCGTGTCGTGCTCAGCTGGCGGCAATGGTGGCGCAAGTCGGTAGTCGGCACGGTCGACCAGGCGGACGTGATCGCCAGGCGGCGGCAGGAAGGCGCCCTTTCCGCGCGTTACCTTTTCATGCTGTCGATGTCGGCCGGGATCGCGATTCTCGGTCTGCTGCTGTCCTCGCCGGCAGTGGTGATCGGGGCCATGCTCCTCTCGCCGCTGATGGACCCGATCATGGGGGTGGGCTTCGCTCTTGCCATCGGGGATTTCAACTGGTTGAAGCAAGCGGGCCGCTCGCTGCTCGTCGGTACGGTCCTCGCCATCCTGTTCTGCGCATTCGTGGTGCTCCTGTCCCCGCTGCAAACGGTGACGTCGGAAATCGCAGCGCGTACGCGGCCCAACCTTTTCGATCTCGGTGTGGCGCTGTTTTCGGCGCTGGCGGGCACGTATGCGATGATCCGCGGGCGCGAGGGCACGGTGGTGGGCGTGGCCATCGCCACCGCCTTGATGCCACCTCTGGCCGTGGTCGGGTTCGGCCTCGCCACGCTTAACGGCACAGTCTTTTCGGGCGCGCTGCTGCTGTTCGTGACCAACCTCGTGACGATCGCGCTGACGGCGGCCCTGATGGCGCGGGCCTACGGCTTCCGCACCAGCCTGACCGAACGGCAGACCCAGCTCCAGGCGCTGGCGATCATGGTGGTGTTCGTGGCACTGGCCATCCCGCTTGGCATTTCGCTGCGGCAGATTGCGTGGGAAGCGCAGGCTTCGCGCACCATCCGGGGCGAATTGCTCGACGAATTCGACAACAATGCCCGTCTTTCGCAGATCGACATCAATTTCGATTCGGTTCCCGTCGCCATTACGGCGACCGTGCTGACGCCGACGATCCGGGACGATGCCGAAAAGGCCGCAACCCGGGCGATCGAACGCCAGCTCGGCCAGCCGGTGGACGTCACGATTACCCAGTACCAGGTCGGCACCGGGTCCAAGGCGGCGGAGGAAGCGCAGCTGGCCGCCGTCCGCGCACGCGAGGCGGCCGACCGGCAGCGCGCGGAAGAACTGGCCGCGAGTCTGGCGCTTGTCGCCGGGGTGGACGAGAAGCAGGTCCTGCTCGATCGCGAGCACCGCCATGCGCTGGTCACGGCCCAGGCGCTGCCCGGCGCGGGCCTTGCTGCCTATCGCGAGCTGGAGAAACGGATCGCGGCGACCGAACCGGAATGGACGATCGAATTGCGTCCGCCCGCGCGGCCGCTTCCGGGCGTGGAATTCGAAGACGGCGAACCGACGCCGCAGGGCGGGGATGCCATTGCCCTGATCGCCTGGGCGGCCAAGCGCATCGGCGCGCCGGTGATCCTTTCGGGCAGCGCCGCGGATGTCGAGCGGGTCGCCGCGCTACTTGAAGAGCAAGGCGTGACTACCCGCAGCGAAACGAACGGGAGCGAAGGCACCAAGGTGACCGCGCGCTGGGGCGCGCCGGGGGACTGACCGGCGCGTGGCAGGCCGGGTCAGGCCGCCTCGAGCAGCTTGTACGGTTCGATCTCGCCCGACAGGTACAGCTTCTTCGCCTTGGCGCGGCTGAGCTTGCCGGAGCTGGTGCGCGGCAGAGTGCGCGGCGGAACCAGTTCGACCACGCAGTTCATGCCGGTGATCGAGCGCACCTTGTCGCGGATCTGGTCGCGCAGTTCGATGCGCTTGTCCGGATCGGAGACGCGGCAGTGGACCAGCACGGCGGGCGCTTCCTCGCCGTTCTCAGTCTCGACCGAAAAGGCCGCGATGTCGCCGTGGTTGAAGCCCGGCAACTGTTCCACCGCCCATTCGATGTCCTGCGGCCAGTGGTTCTTGCCGTTGATGATAATCATGTCCTTCGCCCGGCCGACGATGAACAGGTACCCGTCCTTGTCGAGATAGCCCATGTCGCCGGTGTCGAGCCAGCCATCGACGAGGCACTCGTCCGTCGCTTCGGGATCGCGGAAGTAGGAGTGCATGACGCTGGGGCCCTTGCACCAGACCTTGCCGATCTGGTGGTGGGCCTTGGGCTTGCCGTTCTCGCCCCGGATTTCGATGGCCATATCCTTCACCGGCTTGCCGCAATTGACCAGCGCGCGGTAACGGGCCGGGCGCGAAAGGTCTCGGCGGATGCCCGACAGGCGTTCTTCCTCGACCAGTTCGACGCGGATGCCTTCGCCCGGGGGCATGATGGTGACCGCCAGAGTCGCTTCGGCCAAGCCGTAGCTCGGCAGGAAGGCGCTGGCCTTGAAGCCGGCTTCGGCAAAGGCGTTGACGAAGCCCTGCATCACGTCCGGCCGGATCATGTCCGCGCCGTTGCCCGCGATCCGCCAGCGCGACAGGTCGAAACGTTCCGAAACGTGGCTCTGGCTGGAAATGCGGCGGGCGCAGATGTCGTAGCCGAAAGTCGGCGAATAGGAGAGCGTCGTGCCCGGGTTGCGGCTGATGAGGTCGAGCCAGGCGAGCGGGCGGCGGGCGAAATCCTCGGTCTTGAGGTAGTCGGTCGAAACCTGGTTGGCGATCGGCGAAAGCAGGCAGCCGACCAGCCCCATGTCGTGGTACCACGGCAGCCACGAGACGCAGCGGTCTTCCGGTTCCAGCTTCATGCCGATGCCGTGCCCGGCCAGGTTGTTGAGCAGGGCCTCGTGCGTCACGGCCACGCCGTGGGGGAAACGGGTCGAGCCGCTGGAATACTGGAGGTAGCAGATGTCGTCCGGCTTCTGTTCGGGCAGGACGCAGTCGGGCGCTTCGCCGGCGCGGAAATCCTCGTAAGTCACGCCCGCGCAGCCTTTGCGTGCGGCGGCGGCGCCGGCCATTTCCGCGATCTCGGCCGGGTAGAGCAGCATGGCCGGGTCGGAACTGCCGAGCTGGACCGAAAGCTGGTCGATATAATTGTCCTTGCCGCCGAAGCTGGTCGGCAGGGGCAGGGGCACCGGCCAGGCGCCGGCGTAGATCGCGCCGCAGAACATCGCGGCGAAATCGATGCCCGTTTCGGCGACCAGTGCAATGCGGTCGCCCGGCGCGATTCCGCGCGCGATCAGGCGGCGGGCCATGCCCAGCGCGTCATCGCGCAGTTCGGAATAGGGGTAGACCCGGGCGAGATTGCCGCGCGGATCGTGGAAATTGAGCCCGCGGCTGCCTGTCGCGGCATAATCCAGCGCTTCGCCGAATGTGGCGAAGTCGGAAAAACGGCGCTCTAACGCACAGATATTCGGCGTCGGCTGAAGGGCGGCGTCGGTCATGTCTTTGCTCAACCTGTTGGTCTGGCTCGATATTTCGGCCGATTTTCGCTCTCAAAAACAAGCAGTGCGGCGTTCCGGTCCCGTAGTGGCCGTGCTGCGTGGCCCTTCCATTCTTACGGGACTGTGGCACGAATAAGGCCAATGGCTAAGGAAGAAGGCCCTGTCCACCGCAAACCGCGTGCCCCCCGCCCGCTCGACGAGGCGCGGCTGGAAGAGATGGCGCTGGCCTATGTTGCCCGTTTCGCGACCAGCGCGGCCAAGCTGGAAGGCTATCTCGCCCGCAAGCTTAGGGAACGCGGCTGGGCCGGGGAAAGCCCGGCGGACATTCCCGCGCTGGTCGAACGCTATGCCGCGCGCGGCTATGTCGACGACCGGGCCTATGCCCGGATGCGGTCGGGCAGCCTGCTGCGGCGGGGGTACGGCCCCCGGCGCGTCGGCCAGGCGCTCGGCGCGGCCGGCATTACCGAAGAGGTGCGCGACGAGGTCCGCCCCGGCCCGGCGGAACAACGGCGTGCGGCGCTGGCCATGGCGCGCAAGCGGCGCTTCGGCCCTTTCGGGGTGGAACTGCCCGACCGGACGAAGCGCGAAAAGCAGATTGCGGCCATGCTGCGGGCAGGCCATGAGCCGCAGTGCGCCGTGGCCCTGGTCGACGCGGCAAGCGCCGATGCTGCCGAAAGCTGGGCGCTGGAGGCCGAGGAGGAATAGAAACGCATGCGCATATGGCCCATCGCCGCCCTGCTGCTGGCCGCCTGCTCGCCCGGCGCGGGGAAAAGCACGGCCCCGGCCTCGCCGCCCGCGGCCGCGACGATCCATCCCGAATCGGGTCTGGACATCGTCCCGCTCACGGTCACGCACGACGGCACGACTCACGGTTTCCAGGTCGAAGTCGCCCGGACCGGGCCGGAACAGGCCAAGGGGCTGATGTTCCGCACTCTGATGGGCCCGGACGAAGGGATGCTGTTTCCGTTCGATCCGCCCCGGCAAGTGAGCTTCTGGATGAAGAACACGGTGATTCCGCTCGACATCGTGTTCATCGGCCCGGACGGGAAAGTCACCAATATTTCCGCCAATGCCGCGCCCTATTCGCTCGATCCGCGCCCCTCGGCGGGAGTGGCGGGCGCCGTGCTGGAGCTCAATGGCGGGCGCGCGGCGGAACTGGGTATCGCGCCCGGTGCACGGGTCGCGTGGTGACACGCTTGCCGCGGGAGCGAACACAAGCTAACGCGCGGTTCATGGGAATCCTCTCGAAGATCTTCACCTGGTGGGACGGTGCTACGATCGGCACCCTCATCAACAGCGCCTTGACCGGCGAGCATGTCGGCACTGACACGCAGGGCAACCGCTATTTCCGCGCGAAGAAGCCGGGCCCGCTCGGCAACGAACGGCGCTGGGTGCTTTACAACGGCGCCAATGATGCGAGCCGGGTTCCGGCCGAATGGCACGGCTGGCTGCATGGCGCGTTCGACGACGTGCCGCAAAGCCATCTGCCGCCGCCCAAGATCTGGGAAGCCGACTACACGCCCAATGCCACCGGCACGCCGCAGGCCTATCGTCCGCAGGGCGCGCTGGAACGCGGCGGCAAGCGCGCGGCGGCGACCGGCGATTACGAAGCCTGGGCGCCGGACGCCTGACCGTGCGGCGGTTCCGGCCGTCGATGCGTGCCGCCACGCTGCCGCTCGCGGCGCTGGCGGGCCTGCTCGCTGCCTGTTCGGGCGAGCCCGCGCCGACCAAGCCCGATGAGACCGAACTGCCGAAGGAACTGGCGGGCGAACTGACCAAGACGCCCAAGGCCGTCCCTTCCGATGCCGGTACTCCGCTGAAGGAACGGGTGGCGACGCTCGGCCTGCTCAACAAGCGCAACAACCTGTCGCAGGACATCACGCTCAAGCCGGGCGAGGCGAAGCGCGTCGGCAACGTGATCGTCAAGCTGGCGAGCTGCGAGCGGACCGCACCGTGGGAATCGCCGCCGGAAACGGGTGCTTTCGTCCAGGTCCTCGTGCAGCAGCGCGCCACTGTCGACGAACCGCTGCGCTGGCATAAGGTCTTTTCGGGCTGGCTGTTCAAGAACTCGCCGTCCCTGAACGTGGTCGAGCACCCGATCTACGACGTCTGGGTCAAGGACTGCGCGATGAACTTCTCCGGCCAGGAAGCTGCGCCCGCGCCGTCCGCTCCGGCGGCGGCACCTGCCGCGGCCAGCACGGCGGCGAAGCCTTCCGGCAGCGAGGACCAGGGCGCGCCGCGCTGATCCTGCGCCCGGCGCAGCAGGTCCAGGTATTCGTCCTGCGAAATCTCGATCGCGCCCAGCGAGGCCAGGTGTTCGGTGATGAACTGGCAGTCGAGCAGCGTCGCGCCCGCATGGCGCAACGCCACCACCAGCCAGGCCAGCGCGACCTTGGATGCGTCGGTTGCCCGGCTGAACATGCTTTCGCCGCAGAACACGCGGTCGAAGCCGACGCCGTAGAGTCCGCCGACGAGGCGTCCGTCCTGCCAGCATTCGATCGAATGGGCATGGCCGGCGGCATGGAGCGCGCGATAGCTGGCGGCGATCTTCTCGTTGATCCAGCTGTCGGGATGGTCGGGGCGCGGAGCGGCGCAGGCGGCGATCACTTCGGCGAAAGCGGCGTTGCAGGTCACGCCGAAGCGGCCGCTTTTCAGAACCTTGGCCAGTGAGCGCGAACAGTGGAAGCGGTCGAGCGGCAGGATCGCCCGCTGTTTCGGTTCGATCCAGAACAGGTCCGGGTCGTCGCGGGAATCGGCCATCGGGAAAATCCCGCTGCGATAGGCGGTCAGCAGCAGGTCCGTTGGGATGATGGAAGAGGCCGGTGCGTGCACGTCAATCAGTCTAACAGATGCGCCAGTGCCGGGAAATGCGCAGTTTTCGCGCTTCCCGTCCGGCAGGCGCGCAAGCCGCCTTGCCAATGCCCCGGCTTGCCACTAAAGGCCGCCTTCGGCCTGCAGGGGTGTAGCTCAGCTGGTAGAGCATCGGTCTCCAAAACCGAGGGCCACGGGTTCGAATCCTGTCACCCCTGCCATTTCCTTCCATTTCCAGCGCTGCGGCCCGTGCGAATCGGGAACCCAGGCGGCGAAGCGTGCGTTTTGCATGGCAGGACGCAACTTTCATGGGGAGATGGCCATGAGCAGCCTCATTTTCCGCAGCAGCCGCCCGGACAACTGGACCCTGCCGCGCCCGCACAGCGATCCTGACATGCGTTACCGCCAGCACGGGCCGATCCAGCCGATGGATCCGCCGACGTTCTGGGAGCGCCTGCTGGGCGTGCGCTGAACCGGCGGCTGCGATTTTCCTTCGCGGGTGACGGGCGGGAGCCGAAGCGTTCCGCCCGCTGCCCCGCAGCCTTGCATATCCTGCCCCACAGGGCTAAGTGCGCTGCTGTCTTCCGACATCGGAGCTGAATTGCCCCTCCCGGACATCGACCGGGGCGGCGATGGCCCCTAGGCGGAAGGCTTGGATTTTTTGAACGGTAAGAGTCGTAACGTCAGATGGCCAAGACCAGCCCCGGTGAATTCATCCGCCAGGTTCGCGCAGAAGCCTCCAAGGTGGTGTGGCCGACGCGTGAGGAGACTGTCAGGACCGCGATTTTCGTGGGTATCCTGATGCTGATCCTGTCGCTGTTCTTCCTCGGCATCGACTCGCTGTTCAGTGCCGTTGTGCGCTGGCTGCTCTCGCTCGCCTGACGCAACCGCACGACACTGGATACGGATTGAAGACGACTATGGCCGCCCGCTGGTACATCATTCACGCTTACTCCGGCTTTGAGAACAAGGTGCGCGATTCGATCCTCGCGGAAGCGGAGCGCCTGGGCCTGTCCGAAGCGGTCGAAGAGGTCGAAGTGCCGACCGAAACCGTGACCGAGGTCAAGCGCGGCAAGAAGGTGCAGGTCGAACGCAAGTTCATGCCCGGCTACGTCCTGGCCAAGCTGAACATGACCGACGACGTCTACCACCTCGTCAAGAACACCCCGAAGGTCACGGGCTTCCTCGGCGCCGGCGGCAAGCCGCACGCGATTTCCGAGAAAGAGGCCGCGCGCTATTTCGGCGCCGCCGAAGAAGCCGCCGCCCAGCCCAAGCGCCAGGTCGATGTCGATTACGAGATCGGCGATTCGGTCAAGGTGCTCGACGGGCCGTTCGCCAGCTTCAACGGCGTGGTGGAAGAGCTCGATTTCGACAAGTCGAAGGTCAAGGTCTCGGTTTCGATCTTCGGCCGCGCGACCCCGGTCGAACTGGACTTCGAGCAGGTCGAACTGGTCAAGTAAGCTTGCAATCCGGCGCGCTCCCCACTATGGGCGCGCCTTTCCTCCCTCGGGGAGGGAAAACCACGCGGGAGGACGGTCTTCGGGCCGTCTGTCTGACCGCTTAACATGAGGATGCGTAAATCCCGGGTTCCCGGGCCGCATCCGACAGTGTGAAAGGAGTGGCCACATGGCCAAGAAAATCTCAGGTTACATCAAGCTGCAGGTGCCTGCCGGCGCCGCCAACCCGTCCCCGCCGATCGGCCCCGCGCTCGGTCAGCGCGGCGTGAACATCATGGAATTCTGCAAGGCGTTCAATGCCGCCACGCAGGAACTGGAAAAGGCGATGCCGATTCCGACCATCATCACGGTCTACGCGGATCGCAGCTTCACGTTCGTCACCAAGACCCCGCCCGCATCCTTCCTCATCAAGAAGGCCGCCAACCTCAAGTCGGGTTCGAAGGAACCGGGCAAGGTTTCGGCCGGCAAGATCGCGCGCTCGAAGCTCGCCGAGATCGCCGAGATGAAGATGAAGGATCTCAACGCCAACGATATCGAGGCCGCGACCAAGATCATCGAAGGCTCGGCCCGCGCGATGGGCCTCGAAGTGGTGGAGGGCTGAAGACATGGCCAAGCTGACCAAGAAGCAGAAGATGCTCGCCGAAAAGCTGGGCGACAACCAGGCGCTGCACACGTTCGACAATGCGCTCAAGACGCTGCGCGAACTCGCTACCGCCAAGTTCGACGAAACCATCGAAGTCGCGATGAACCTGGGCGTCGACCCGCGTCACGCCGACCAGATGGTCCGCGGCATGGTTTCGCTGCCCTCGGGCACCGGCAAGGAAGTCAAGGTCGCGGTCTTCGCCCGTGGCGACAAGGCTGACGCCGCGCTCGCCGCCGGTGCCGACAAGGTCGGCGCCGAAGACCTGATGGAAGACATGCAGGCCGGCAACCTCAACTACGATCGCGTCATCGCCACCCCGGACATGATGGGTGTGGTCGGCCGCCTCGGTAAGCTGCTCGGCCCCAAGGGCCTGATGCCGAACCCGAAGCTCGGCACCGTGACGCCGAACGTGGAACAGGCCGTGAAGGACGCCAAGAGCGGCCAGATCGAATTCCGCGTCGAAAAGCTGGGCATCATCCACGCCGGCATCGGCAAGATGAGCTTCACCGACGAAGCCATCAAGGCGAACTTCGACGCACTGGTCGATGCGGTCGTCAAGGCCAAGCCGTCGGGCGCCAAGGGCAAGTACGTCCGCAAGGTCGCGCTCAGCTCGTCGATGGGTCCGGGCATCAAGCTCGATACGGCGGACGTCGCCGGGGCCTGATCCGAATAGCGGACGGTTCGAAAAAGGGCCGGGGGAGCAATCCTCCGGCCCTTTTCGTTTGTCCGTTCCCTACCAGCCCGGCGTCAGGTTGGCGCTGGTGTAGCATTCCATCACCAGGCTGATCGGGCGGCCGTCGGGCAATTCCAGCAAGGCCCGCTGGGTCAGGATCGTGCCGTCGGGGCAGCCCGGCCCGCCGCCGCGCGTGCCGGCGAGCTTGCGGCGGGTGAAATGGAGCGCTTCGACCGCCTTGCCGAAAGGCGTGTCCGTCCGTTCGAGCACGTCGTTCATGCCAGGGGAAAGACGCGCGGGCACGAACCAGTTGTGCGCTTCGGACAGCACGACATCGCCGCAGACCAGCCGCACGTGGCGGTAGCCGAGCGGGCTGTCCGGCGGCAGTTCGAGCAACTGGCGGAGATCCGGTGGCAATTCGCCCGCTTCGCCGCTGACCGGGACGGCACGGATCACGGGCGGATTGCCCATGTTGTGCGCGGTGCACCACTGGGTCAGCGCTTCCGTCGCGCTGACCTGCGAATTCAGCGCCGCTTCGAACGCGTCGAGCGAGAGCTGCTGCGGCGCGGCGCAGGCGGCAAGCGACAGCCCGGCCGCGACGATCCCGATATTGGCCTTGCGGGAGGATTCCATGGGTTCTGGTTACCGGAAAGAGCCCGCCGAAGCAAAGGCGGGATGCGTGTTGCGGGTACGTTGCGGCGTGCCCGGCCGCGAACGGGTCCGAAACGGATATATTACCGAAAAGAAAGGATTAAATCCGTTACGGAGGCATCTGCAACATTCGCTTTGACCGTGTGAATCCCGGCCGGTAGCGGTCCGCGGACGGTCGCCGAAGAACATAAATTCACATTCTGCGTTCGCAGTATTTCCAATGAGGGACCAACATGAAGAAACTTTCCATCGCCGCTCTTGCGGCCGCCGCCGCGATCATGCCTGCGGCAGCGCATGCCCAGGCCTATGTCCAGATCGAGACGGGCCTCGACAGCGTTCACGTCCTTGGCGAATCCGATGAAGGCGTGCTCTATGGCATCGCCGCCGGTTACGAGTTCCCGCTGGGCGGCAGCGTGTTCGCCGGCGTCGAAGCCGGTATTGCCGACAGCACGACCAAGGAATGCGAAAGCCTCAGCTATTCGCCTGCGCCGCCTTTCTCGGCCTACACGGAAACCGCGTGCCTCAAGAGCGGCCGCGACATTTCGGCGGTCGTCCGTCTCGGCACGCGGCTGGGTGAGGAAAGCGCGATCTATATCCTTGGCGGCTACACCAATGCCCGCCTCAAGGCGACCTGGGACGACGGCTATTCGAAGTACTCGGCTGGCGACAACGGCGACGGCTTCCGCCTCGGTGCCGGTTACCAGCACACTTTCGGCAAGAACTTCTTCGGCAAGGTCGAATACCGCTATTCGAACTACGAAGGCGATTTCAGCCGCCACAACGGCGTCGTTGCCGTCGGCGTGAATTTCTGAGGAATTCGAACCTCGGTTTCGTGCGGGGGCGGGCTTGTGCCTGCCCCCCGCTTTCGTTCGGGGAACGCGAAAACGGCGGTCAGATTCCGCCCGGCGTGAAGTCCCACCCGCCTTCGCCCAGCCCTTCGCACAAGGTGTCGGCGCAGCTGCGCACCAGGTTCGGGTCGGTCGAGCGGATGACGAAATTCGCGCCCACCCGCCCTTCGCGGAAGAAGGGATAGCTGCCGATCTGGCATCCTTCGTGCGCCTGTTCCACTTCGCGCAGCAGCACGGCGACTTCGCTTTCCGGCACCCAGCAGCCGATCACTTCGGACACCAGCGGGGCCCCGCCTTCCAGCGAACCGGTCAGCCCGTCGAGCATTCCGGCAGTGATGTGGGGCACGCCCGCCATCATGTAGATATTGCCGAGGTGGATCCCCGGCGCGCCCGAATAATGGTTCGGGATCAGTTCCGCCCCGGCCGGCACGCGGGCCATGCGCAGGCGGCCTTCGTTCAGCCCGCCGCGCGTCTCGTAGTATTCCTGCAGCATGGCGCGGGCTTCGGGGTGGATCACCACGTCCAGCCCCAGCGCCGCCGCCACGGCATCGACAGTGATATCGTCGTGCGTCGGGCCGATACCGCCGGTGGTGAAGAGATAGTCGTGCCTGGCCCGCAGCGCGTTCACCGCTTCGCCGATGGCGTCCATGTCGTCGGCGACGACGCGCACTTCGGTCAGGCGGATGCCCTGCACCTGCAGCCAGCTGGCGATCTGGGCGATGTTCTTGTCATGGGTGCGGCCCGACAGGATTTCGTCGCCGATGATGACGGCCGCCGCCGTCCAGATGCGTTGGGGATCCTTCATGCCCGGACTCGTTAGGCGATTTCCTTTTCGTTCGCCACCACGCTTTCGAAACGGAGCACGCCATCGTCCACCGGGCGCGTGCGGTAGTCGGCGAGGTCTTCGCGGTAATCCTGGTTGAGCCGCCAGGGCAAGGTCCTGGCGCTTTTCGGCATCAGCGGCAGGGCGCGCTGGATGTAGCCGGAAGAGAACTGGTAGACGTTGTCCTCCACCAGGCCGTGATCTTCCGGCAGCCAGGGGCGGACCACGTCCGCGCGCTTTTCCCGCAACGCGTTCAGGACGTCGCAGACATAGCTGGCGGTGAGGTCGGCCCGCAGGGTCCAGGCGGCGTTGAGATAGCCGAAGGCGACCGCGAGGTTGGGCACGTTGGAGAACATGCAGGCGCGGTAGAAGAAATGCTTGCGCCAGTTCACTTTCACCCCGTCCAGCATGACCTTGACCTGCCCCCCCATGGCGAGCCGCAGGCCAGTGGCGGTGACGATCACGTCGGCGTCGAGATGGCGCCCGGATTCAAGGACGATCCCGGTGGCATCGAAGCGGGCGATCCGGCCGGTCACGACCGACGCCTTGCCCGCCTTGAGCGTTTCGAACAGGTCGCCATCGGGCACCAGGCACAGGCGCTGTTCCCATGGCCCGTAAGGCGGTAGCCAGTCGTGCGCGTTGTACAGGGGGCCAAGCGCTTTCCGTGCCGCCCTGGTGAGAAAGGCGCCCACCTTGCCCGGCTGCTGGCGGGCGGTCTTGAAGACGTAGTCCTGGAAGCGGACGTTCTTGGCGCGGATGAGCCGGTAGGCGAGCCGCCGGGGCAGGAGCGCTTGCAGCAGCCGGGCCACCCGGTCGCGGCGCGGCTGCGCGCTCATCCACGTGGGCGTGCGCTGGAGCATGGTCACATGGGCGGCCTTTTCCGCCAAGGCCGGAACCAGCGTGACGGCCGTTGCGCCCGAACCGATCACGACCACCTGCTTGCCGGCATAGTCGAGGCCTTCGGGCCAGAACTGGGGATGGACCACGGTGCCGCCGAACGTCTCGCGCCCGGCGAAGGACGGATCGTGGGGACTGTCGTAATCGTAATAGCCCGAAGCGAAGTAGAGGAAGCGCGCGGTCAGTCCGCTGGCGCCTTCCGGCCCTTGCACCGTGACGTGCCAGAGCCCTTCCGCCGCGCGGAAATCGGCGGACACGACGCGTGTGCCGAGGCGGATATGCGGGCTGATTCCCCGCGTGCCGGCGACCCGGTCGAGATAGGCGAGGATCCGGTCGCCGTCGGCGATGGCGTCCTTGTCGGTCCACGGTTCGAAGCCGAAGCCCAAGGTGTACATGTCGCTGTCGGAACGCACGCCGGGATAGCGGAACAGGTCCCATGTGCCGCCCAGCCGCTCGCGCCGTTCGATCACGGCATAGCGCAGGCCGGGGCACTTCATGCCCAGGTGGGCGGCCATGGAAATGCCGGAGATGCCGGCACCGACGATCAGGACGTCGAAATCGGGCTGGACGGGTTGTCCGTGGGACATGGCCATGCGCTAGGCCCATTTCGCGTCCGGGCCAAGGGGGCAGGAGCCGGGTTGTCAGCCCTTGCGGTCGAAATGGGCGGCAAGGTGGTCGAGCACCGAGGGATGGAGCGGGGTTTCGAACTCCACCCCCATTTCGTACCTGTCCTTCCAGCGCACGATCGAGAGGATCGGGCCGATCGTTTCGATCCTGAGCGAGATGCGGGAGCCGACCTCGAGCCAGCTGTGGTTCTGATACATCCGGCAGCCGGCGAGCGAGAGGTCGGAGATCTGCACGTCGTGCACGCGACCGTTGCCGGGGCGGTAGCGCCCCTGCATGGTGACGGGTAATCGCGGGTCGCGTCTCTGGTCCATGATGCAGCCTTGCAGGCCGGCATCATAGATCGCCGCGCGGCATTGTCACTAACATGTCATGTCGCGGCCCAGCCCAGCCCGGCGGGGAAGGAGAGTGGCCGTCAGGTCTTGAAGACGATCGTCTTGTTGCCGTCCATCAGCACCCGGTCTTCCAGGTGGTAGAGCACTGCCGCGGCCAGCACCCGGCGTTCGATGTCGCGGCCCTTGCGCACCAGGTCTTCCGGCGTGTCGGCATGGCTGATCGCTTCCACGTCCTGATGGATGATCGGCCCTTCGTCGAGGTCGGCGGTCACGTAATGGGCGGTCGCGCCGATCATCTTCACGCCCCGGGCATGGGCCTGGTGATAGGGCTTGGCCCCCTTGAAGCCCGGCAGGAAGCTGTGATGGATATTGATGCAGCGTCCCGACAGGAATTGCGCCATGTCGTCGGACAGGATCTGCATGTAGCGGGCGAGCACGACCAGTTCCGCCCCCGTTTCCTCCACGATGGCCTTCACTCGGGCTTCCTGCTCGGCCTTGGTGTCCTTGGCGATCGGCAGGTAGTGGAAGGGAATGTCCCGCATCATCGGCACGTTCAGCGCCTCGCGCGGGTGGTTGCAGACGACGCCGACGATATCCATCGGCAGTTCGCCAATGCGGAAGCGGTAGAGCAGGTCGGCCAGGCAATGGTCGAACTTGCTGACCATCAGCAGTACCTTGCGCGGGACGGCGGTGTTGCGCAGGGTCCATTTCATGTCGAAACGTCCGGTCACCGGCGCGAACAGCTCGCTGATCTTTTCGGCCGGGCAATCCGGACAATCGAACACGATGCGCATGAAGAACATGCCCGTGTCGAGCGCATTGAATTGCTGCGCCTCGCGGATGTTGGCGCCGATTTCGGCAAGCCGCGTGGTCACTGCGGCGACCAGGCCCACCCGGTCCGTGCACGACAGCGTCATCACATAGGCTTGCGGCATTATCCGTATCTCCCGATCCTGCGGCGCGAAGCTGGCCGCTTAGCGCGGGAATCGGGCGAAGTCGCCATCGCATTTCGAAAAAATGGCCATTGCGCGCGGCGAAACCGGGCAGGGTCCCGCAAGGTCAGGCATTTTCGAAGAAGTTGAGTTCCAGCAGCACCCCATTGGGATCGTGGGTGAAGATCTGCCGCAGGCCGATGGACTCGACCAGATTGACGTGAAAGTCGGCCCCTCGCGTTTCCAGCCGCTGCGCCACCCGGTCGAAGCCCTGGCAGCGCAGGGCGACATGGTGGATCGCCCCGGTCGGGCCGTCCTTGATCTCGCGGTCGTAGAGACGCATCGAGCCAAGGCTGTTGATGTGCAGGATCGGCCGGTCCCCGGCGTCGTAGAGCCACTGCACGTCCTCGGCCGGCAGCGGTTCGGGGCCGTTGCGCCGGTCGAGCCCGAGCAGATCGCAATAGTACCGGCAGGTCCCGTCGAGATCGCCGGTCATGATGTTCACGTGGTCGAGCGCTTCGACCTGCATTGCCTTTCTCCCCTGATCCGCTTGCGGCCTCTTCAGCCGTTTCGCGTAGCCTATGGCCAAAGCGGTCCGCTTGCCAGTGCCCATGCACGGGCAGGGCTGTGAATTGTACGGCGGCGTCGGCTTCGCTAAGGGTCCGGTTCCAAGAGGGACGGGCGAGAAAAGGGGAATCCATGTCGGGAGCCAGGGCAGCGGCGATCATCAAGGCCGAACGGATGAGCGGGTGGCAATGGCTGGCCGTCGGCATCACGGTCGGGCTCAACGCGCTGGACGGGTTCGACGTGCTTTCCGTCAGCTTCGCCGCCCCCGGGATTGCCGGGGACTGGGGGCTGGACAAGGCGGCGCTGGGCTGGGTCCTGTCGATGGAACTGCTGGGCATGGCGGTCGGCTCGCTCGTGCTGGGCGGCGCGGCGGACCGGTTCGGCCGCCGCCCGACGATCCTTGCCTGCCTCTGCTTGATGACGGTGGGCATGTGGGGCGCGGCCCATGCGCCCAATGTCGACGTGCTGCTCGGCTGGCGGCTGCTGACCGGGCTGGGGATCGGCGGGATGCTCTCCTCCGTCAACGCGGCGACGTACGAAGTGGTCAACGACCGCTGGCGCAGCGTGGCCATGTCGGTGATGATTATCGGCTATCCCATCGGCGGCGTGATCGGCGGGCTGGTGGTCAAGCAGTTGCTGATTCACGGCCACTGGCGCGACATCTTCATGTTCGGGGCCGTGACCACCGCCTGCTTCATCCCGCTGGTGTGGTTCTTCGTGCCGGAGACGGTGGCCTTCCTCGAACGCCGCCGCGCGCCGGGCGCGCTGGAGCGGATCAACCGGACCCTTGCGCGGTTCGGCCACGGGACGCTCGACGCGCTGGGCGAGGTCCAGACTGCGGTGAAGCATTCGTTCACCGACATCCTGCGCCCCGGCCTGCTGCGTACGACCCTGCTGATCACGCTCGCCTATTTCGGTCAGATCATGGCCTTCTATTACATGCTCAAATGGGTGCCGAAGATCATCGCGGATACCGGCTACGAAGCCAGCACCGCGGCGGGCGTGCTGGTGCTGGCCAACCTCGGCGGGGCGCTGGGCGGGTTGCTGTTCGGCTTCGTGGCGATGAAAGTGCCGCTCAAGGCGTTGACCATTGCCTGCCATGCGGGCTCGTTCGTCATGACGGGCGTGTTCGGCATGGGCTTCGTGGGCCTTGCCGCGCTCGGCCTCTCGGCGGGCGCGTCGGTGTTCTTCGCCACGGCGGCGATCACCGGTATCTACATGCTGTTCGCCCGGGTATTCCCGACCCATGTCCG
The DNA here is from genome assembly GCA_028697875.1 of Novosphingobium sp. Taxonomy (GTDB): domain Bacteria; phylum Pseudomonadota; class Alphaproteobacteria; order Sphingomonadales; family Sphingomonadaceae; genus Caenibius. The sequence goes on from JAQVEQ010000014.1 coordinate 16,400, forward strand.
GGCCACCGGCACCGGCTTCGCTCTTGGGGTCGGACGCGGCGGTTCGATGCTGGCGCCGGTGCTGGCGGGCTACCTGTTCGAGGCGGGATACGGGTTGCAGACGGTGTCGCTGGCGGTCGGGTCGGCCTCGCTGATGTCGATCGTCGCGCTGCTGTTCCTCAAGGCAGCCGACCACGCGGATTGAGAAGGAGACGGCAATGACGCGCAAACTGGCGGGACACGACCTTTACCCCATCGGCCTTGGCTGCATGAATTTGTGCTGGGCCTATGGTGAACCGCCTTCGCGCGAGGATGCGATCGCCGTGCTGCACCGGGCGCTGGAGCTTGGCTACAACCATCTGGACACTGCCAATATCTACGGGATGGGCAAGAGCGAGGAGCTGATCGCCGCCGCCCTGAAGGACCGGCGGCAGGATTTCTTCCTCGCCTCCAAGACCGGGATCGTGGCCGATGGAGCGGCGCGCGGCGTCGATTGCAGTCCGGCCTCCATCGCGGCGTCGATCGAAGCCAGCCTCGCCCGCCTGCAGACCGACCATATCGACCTGCTCTACATGCACCGCTTCGACCCCAAGGTGCCGATCGCGGATTCGGTCGGGGCGCTGGCCCGCGCGATCGAGGCGGGCAAGATCGGTGCCTATGGCGTGTCGGAATGGAGCGCGGCGCACATCCGGGAAGCCCATGCGGTGCATCCGATGGCGGCGGTGCAGACCGAATATTCGCTGTGGACGCGCAATGTCGAACTGGGCGTGCTGGAGGCGACGCGCGAACTGGGCATCGCATTCGTCGCCTTCTCGCCCGTGGGCCGTGGCGGGCTGTGCGGCGAACTGGCCGATCCGGAGAGCCTGCCGGAAACGGATTTCCGGCGCCGGATGCCGCGCTTCATGGGCGAACACTGGCTGGCCAATCGCAAGCTGGTGGACCAGCTCGTCGCATTGGCGGGAGAGGCCGGAGTCACGGCCGCGCAACTCGCCCTGGCCTGGGTCCTGTCGCGCGGGGAACATGTCCACGCGATCCCCGGCACGGCCAGCATCCGCCATCTGGAGGACAACTATCGCGCCGCCCTGCTCGGTATCGGGCAGGACGTGCTCGACCGGGCCGATGCGCTGGTCAATCCGCGCACCGTGTCCGGCCACCGCTATCCCGATGCGATGCGGGCGATGATCGACACCGAGGAAATGGCCTGACGGCCCTGACCTGCAAGTCTTACAGGGCCGCCTCGTAAGTCGCGAGCATCCGGCCCCAGGCCTTTTCCGACTGCTCCTTGTCATAGCTGGGCGCGTCGATCGTGCACCAGCCATGGTCGGCGGGATAGACTTCGATTTCCGCCGGCCGTTGCGCCTCTCTGGCGGCCTTGCGCAGAATATCCTTCTCGTCCGGGCCGCGCGCGTCGTCGTTCCGGGCGATGGCGATCAGGAAATTCGCGCGCGTATCTTTCATCAGCAGGTGCGGGCTATCCGGCGCATCGGTGACCAGCATTGCGCCATGGAAGGAACAAGCTGCCCCGACCCTGGCGGGCACTGCCGCCGCTGTGCGAAGGGCGAACTGCCCGCCCATGCAATAGCCGCAGGTGCCGATCCCGCGGGCCGTGTCGACTGCGTCCTGCATGTCCAGCCAGGCGGCGAAGGCCCGTGCGTCGCGGGCCGTGGCTTCGCCGTCGATTCGCGCCATCATCGGCTTCAGGCGGGCCTGCGCCTCGTTCGAGAACCATTCCGACAGGCTGGTGAGGATCGGTGCCGGGGCGTCGCGATAATATTGGTTCGCCACCAGCACGGTATAGCCTGCGGCGGCAAGCCTGCGGGCCATGACCTTGTAGGCCTCGCGCAGGCCGGCGACGTCCGGCCACATGACGATGCCGGGATGCGCGCCATCGCGCGGGTGAACGAAGAAAGCGTCGGCTGTTCCGTCTTCGGTTGCAATGGAGACATCGGCTTCGTCGAGCGCACTTTCCGTTCCCTCCCCATCTGCCGGGGTGCAGGCCACAATCGCTGCCGCCGTTCCCAGTGCGGCGAATTCGCGCCGGGTCAGGCCGCGCCGTGCGAGGGTGGCATCCAGTTCCGCCACCGTATGCTTGTCACACATCATTTGTCTCCCGGTTTTCCTCGCCCCAAGGTTAGCTCGCAGTTCGCGCGCGTCCAGTCGCGGCTTGGACGGACCGCTGCCTTGGGATAGACCTTTGTCCGAATGGACGGGGGCGCATCTTCGGTCCATCGGGGGATGTCGTGACAGAGCAGCCTATCGAGATCGACGAGGTTTCCGGCTTCCTGCGCCGGCATGAGCCTTTCGCCTATCTGGACGACGCACAATTGGCCCTGGTTTCGCGGGCCGTGGAGGTTTCCTATTTCCGCCGGGGCGCGCCGATTGTCAGGGCGGGCGATGAAAACCGTTATCTGTCCGTGGTCCGTTCCGGCGCGGTCGAGCTCCGGCTCGGCGGGACCGAACTCAATTCCCGGCTGGGGGAGGGGGACAGCTTTGGCTATCCGTCCCTGATCCGCTCCGGCCCGGCCCAGAACGAGGCCGTCGCGCTGGAAGACACTCTCCTCTACCGGATCGGGAAGGAGGCTTTCCACCGGGCAAGGGCCGAGAATGCCGCCTTCCGGACCTTCTACGACACCGACGAGGCCGCACGGTTGCGGCGGGCGGTCGATGCCATGCGCGCCGCCCGCGAGGGCGAGGCAGCGGTTGGCGATACGCTGGGCGCACATGCGCCGCTGTCCTCGCTTGTCAGGCGGCGCGAAGTCGTCAGCGGATCGCCCGGCACGGCCATCCGCGAGGCCGCGCGGATCATGGCGGAACAGGATGTCTCGACCCTGCCGGTTTGGGACGGCGGACGCCTGGCGGGCATCCTGACCGACAAGGACCTGCGGCGCAGGGTGCTGGCCCCCGGTCTCGATCCCGGCAGGCCGGTGGCGGAAGTGATGACGCCCGATCCGGTGACCGCGGTGGAGGATACCCCCATCCTGGCGGCGCTGCTGGTGATGGCGGATCGCCATATCCATCACCTGCCGGTCACCGACGCGGGCGGAAAGGTTGTTGCGGTCGTTTCGTCGAACGATATTCTTGCCCGGCTCGGTTCCAATGCCCTTCATATCGCCAAGGAAGTGGCCTCGGCCACGGACGGCAAGGAACTGGCGCGGGCCACCGCGCAATTGCCGCAGGCCTTGGCGGGGCTCGTCGGCACCGGGGTCGATGCCGACCATATCGCCCGTTACGTCAGCACGATCGGCGAAGGGGCCCACCGCCGGTTGCTCGAACTGGCGGAAGCGGAACTGGGTCCGCCGCCGGTCCCTTATGCACTGGTCTGCTTCGGGTCGCTGGCGCGGGCGGAACAGGCGCTGGGATCGGACCAGGACAACGGCTTCATCATGGGCGAAGGGTTCGAACGGACGCGCCACGACGCTTATTTCGAACAGCTTGCCCAGCGCCTCAGCGATGGGCTGGACGGGGCGGGCTACCGCTATTGCCCGGGCAATATCATGGCCACCAACCCGGCCTACCGCCGGACGGCGGCGGAGTGGGAGGCGCATTTTCGCAGCTGGATCGACAGTCCCGAACCGCAGGCGATCCTCGAAAGCACGATCTTCTTCGACATGCGGGCGCTCGCCGGCGAGGCCGCATTGGTCGACGGGTTGCGGCAGACCGTGTTCGGCGCGGCGCGCGACAACCGGATTTTCCTGTCCTTCATCGCGCGGGCGGCAGCGGTCACCCGCGTTCCGCTCGGCTTCTTCCGCAATTTCCTGTTGCAGCACGACGCCGACGAAGGCGACGTCCTCGACCTCAAGGGGCAGGCGATCGCCCCGATCGTCGACCTGGCGCGGACTCATGCGCTGGCCAATGCGATCCCGGCGACCAACACGCAGGAACGGCTGCGCGCGGCGAGCGAGGCGGGAAGCCTCGATCCCGATGCCGCGCGCGACCTTGCCGCCGGGTTCGAATTCGTGCGCGAAGTTCGCTTCCGCCACCAGGCGGACCAGATCGCCGCCGGGCAGCCGCCGTCGAACAAGCTCGACCCGGCGAGCCTGTCGCGCTTCGACCGCGAGCATTTGCGCGATGCCTTCCGCCTGATCCGCCGCCAGCTCGACAAGCTGCGCAGCGATTTCGCCGGGGGTTTGATGTGAGGCGCGGGGCGTGATCTTCGGCAGTCGCGAATGGCGGTTCGCCCGGCGTTTCGCGAAAGCCGCGCAAGTGGCCCCGGCAGGCCCGTTGCGCGCCTATTACGAGGCGGGGCACGCGCATTTTTCCACGCCGGTCGAGGCGGTGGAGATGATTGCGATCGATCTCGAGACGGACGGGCTGGACTTCGCCGAAAGCGCGATTCTCGAAGCCGGGCTGGTCGGCATGTCGGCGGGCCGGATCAGGGGCGACGCGGCACTCCGCATCCGCTTCCGCCCGGCAGGCGCCCTGTCGGAACGCAGCGTGGTGGTCCATCGCATTACCGACGATGCCCTGGCCGATGCCCTGCCGGAGGAGGAGGCCCTGCCGCTTCTGCTGGGGCACCTGGCGGGCAAGGTGCCGGTCGCCCATTTCGCCGACATCGAGGCGGGCTTTCTCGATGCGGCCTGCCGCAGGGTCTACGGCGCCCCGTTCGTCGCCCCGTTCGTCTGCACCATGCAGCTGGAAAGCCGCTGGTTCCCGCGCACGCGCGCGGCGGACGGGCTGCGCCTGGCGAAGCTGCGCGCGGGCTATCGCCTGCCGGCCTACCGCGCGCACGACGGGGTAACGGACGCCCTGGCCTGCGCCGAACTGCTGCTGGCCCAGATCGCCCATCGCGGCGCGCGCGAACTGGTGCTGGACGACCTGCTGCGCCGCTGAGCGCGCGATTATTAGACCAAAGTCTCGCTATTAAAGCACCGTTCCCCGGCTAGTATCGAAAATGGACCGTGCCCCAGGTGCGGTAACCGTAACAACCGAGAGAGAGGGGGAGGACAGCCATGTCCGAAGAAGATCCCAAGGCATCCGGGGCGGGAGCCTATTGGAAAGAGAATATCCGCCTGCTCGTCACCCTGATGGCGATCTGGTTCCTGGTGTCCTTCGGGGCCGGGATCCTGTTTCGCGATTTCCTGGACCAGTTTTCGATCGGGGGCTTTCCGCTCGGCTTCTGGTTCGCCCAGCAGGGTTCGATCTACGTCTTCATCGTGCTGATTTTCTATTACGCGTGGAAGATGAGGAAGATCGAACGCCACTACGATCTCGACGATTGAGGGGGCGGACATGTCGACACAAATGCTGATCTACATCTTCGTCGCGGTGAGCTTCGCGCTCTATATCGGCATCGCGATCTGGTCGCGCGCCGGATCGACGAAGGAATTCTATGTCGCGGGCGGCGGGGTGAACCCGGTCGTCAACGGCATGGCCACTGCGGCCGACTGGATGAGCGCCGCGTCCTTTATCTCCATGGCCGGCCTCATCGCCTTCATGGGCTACGACGGTTCGGTCTACCTGATGGGCTGGACCGGCGGCTACGTCATGCTGGCGCTGCTGCTCGCGCCGTATCTCAGGAAGTTCGGCCAGTTCACGGTGCCGGACTTCATCGGCACGCGGTACTATTCCAAGCTGGCCCGCACGGTCGCGGTGATCTGCCTGATCTTCATCAGCTTCACGTATATCGCCGGGCAGATGCGCGGCGTGGGGATCGTGTTCTCGCGCTTCCTCGACGTCCAGATCGAAATGGGCGTCGTCATCGGCATGGCGATCGTGTTCGTCTATGCCGTGCTGGGCGGCATGAAGGGCATCACTTACACCCAGGTGGCGCAGTATTGCGTGCTGATCTTCGCCTACATGGTGCCGGCCTTCTTCATTTCGATGATGATTACCGGCAACCCGATCCCGCAGCTGGGCCTTGGCTCCATGGTCAACGACGGGTCGGGCATGTACGTGCTGCAGAAGCTCGACAGCTCGCTTCAGGCGATGGGCTTTTCCGCCTATACCGATGGCAGCAAGTCGATGATCGACGTGTTCTGCATCACGGCCGCGCTGATGATCGGCACGGCCGGGCTGCCCCACGTCATCGTCCGCTTCTTCACTGTTCCCAAGGCGTCCGACGCGCGCAAGTCGGCCGGCTGGGCGCTGGTGTTCATCGCGCTGCTCTACACCACGGCCCCTGCCGTGGCGGCTTTCGCGCGGCTGAACTTCAACGGCACGGTCAACAACACGGCCTATGCCGAAGCGCCGGGCTGGTTCAAGAACTGGGAAAAGAACAGCCTGATCGCCTGGGTCGACAAGAACGACGACGGCAAGATGGAAGTGTCCAAGGGCGATGCGTTCAAGGGTTCGCCCGAGTTCACTGGCGGTACCGGTCCCGAAGGGCAGCGCCTGGTTTCCAACCAGATCCTGACCGACAACCCGAACGAGGTCTATGTCGACAAGGACATCATGGTGCTGGCCAACCCGGAAATCGCCAACCTTCCGGGCTGGGTGATCGCGCTGGTCGCGGCCGGGGGCCTTGCCGCCGCGCTGTCCACCGCGGCGGGTCTGCTGCTGGTGATTTCCACCGCGATCAGCCACGACTTGCTGAAGTCGACCTTCAAGCCGGACATTTCGGACAAGGGCGAACTGCTGGCGGCCCGTATCGCGGCGACCTGTGCGATCGTGATCGCCGGCATCCTCGGCATCTATCCTCCGGGCTGGGTGGCGCAGGTCGTGGCCTTTGCCTTCGGCCTGGCGGCGGCCTCGCTTTTCCCGGCAATCTTCATGGGGATCTTCTCCAAGTCGATGAACAAGGAAGGCGCGATCGCGGGGATGGTGACGGGCCTGTCCTTTACGTTCCTCTACATCGCCTATTTCAAGCTGTGGAACCCGGACGCCAATGCCGCCGACAACTGGCTGCTGGGCATTTCGCCCGAAGGCATTGGCGTGGTCGGCATGGTCCTGAACTTCGTGGTCGCCATCGCGGTTGCCAAAGTGACGACGGCTCCGCCGGCCGAAATCGGCAAGCTGGTCGATTCGATCCGCGTGCCGCGCGGCGCGGGTGAAGCTCACGCCCATTGACAGGGTTCCCCGTAAGGGGCTCCTCCTGGCGGGAGCGGCAGGAAACTGTCGCTCCCGTTTCTTTTTGCCGGTAACGTGACGGCCAGGAGAGGACATGGCGCTCTGGTTCGTTCCTGTGATTGTGGCGGTGCTCTATGGCGCCGCGTTGTTCTGGGTGGCCCATGCCGGCGACCGGCCCATGCTCGCGCGCTATGCCGACCGGCACGGCAGGGCGATCTTCGGCCTCGGCCTGGCGGTCTACTGCACCAGCTGGACCTTCTATGGCGCCGTGGGCACGGCGGCTTCCTCGGGCTGGCAATACCTGCCGATCTATCTCGGCCCGATCCTGATGTTCACCCTGTTCGGCCGCTTCGTCGGACGCGTGCTGCAGGCGGGCAAGGCGCAGCACAGCACCTCGATCGCGGATTTCCTGTCCGCCCGTTACGGCAAGAGCGCCTGGGTCGCCGCGCTGGTCACGATCATCGCCCTGTTCGGGGCGCTGCCTTACATGGCACTGCAGCTGAAATCGGTCAGCCAGACGCTGACGGCTCTTGCCCCCAGCCTTTCGGGCCTGCTGCGGGGTGAGGAAGTGGCGCTGGTCGTCGCCCTGGCAATGGCGGCCTTTGCCGTGCTGTTCGGTACGGGCCGGCTCGACCTGACGCAGCACAATCGCGGGGTCGCGCTGGCGATTGCGCTCGAAGCCGTGGTCAAGTTCGTTGCGCTGGGCGCGGTTGCGGCTTTCGCCGTCCTCTTGCTGTTTAGCGATGCGCCCGGACTAGAG
>JAQVEQ010000015.1 GCA_028697875.1 Novosphingobium sp.
CTGCAGACAGGGACATATCCCGCGCGCATCGGCCAGCAGTGTCCCGGCCTGCACGCCCGCTGCGTGCGCTGCGGCATTGGCCGTTTCGATCCGGGGGCCGCGGGCGGTTTCCGCAACCAGTGCGAGAGGGGCGGCATCGCGCCCTTCCCCTTCGCCGCAATTCTCGATGCGGCGCCAGCGGTCAAGCGCGAGGCTCGCCAGCCAGATCGCCATGATCCGGCGCGGTGGTGGAGAAGAAGGCATGATTCGTGCCCAGCCTTCGGCCCGTTCAGGCCGAACGGATGCTGTCGGCCGGGCACGTCCCATCCGTTCGTGACGCGCCTGCCGCGACACGAACGGCGGCGAGGCCATTCCCGTCGTCGCGCAGGATCCATTCGCCTTGCGGGTGGACGCGGGCCCGGAACAGTTCCGCCCGCCAGTTCGGCATGCCGGGAGCCCGTGCATCCCAGCGCTGGGCCGGCGACGGGGCGGAACGGATATCCCAGCGCATCCGGGCCGAGGACAGATCGCGCCGGGCGTCGAGCCGGACAAGGACGAGCGGCACCCCATGCTTTTCCGCCGCCAGCGAAAGGCGGCGCGAGGCGGTAAAGTCCAGGGCCCTGGGATTACCGGCAATCTCCCCGATGACGCAGGCGAGTTCGCGGCAACGCAATCCCTCCTCCAGCGCGAAGAGAGCGTCTTCCGGGGTATCGGCAGCGACATGAATCAGCCGGGTACGCAAGGTTTCGGGCAGGCCGGGACCATAAGGCCGCCCTGCAAGGCGCATGGCCGCCCGGTCCTGCACCCACAGCACGCCGCGCCGGTCATCGGCGCCGTTTTCCATCGCACGCATCCCGTCCAGTGCAAGAGCCAGTGCCGCCGCCGTTCCGCCCGCGTCGGCAGCAGGCGCGAAGATTTCGCTATGGCAAGCGGGGGGCAGGCCCGGGCGCCATTGCAAGGCGAGCGGGCCCAGCACGGCGGGGGCGACGGAAGGGATCATCTGGCTCATGCGAATCAGAACATCATCGAATAATGTTCTTATTATGTTCCCATCTGGAACGTTCCGCAATCGTCCCGTTCGCACGCTCCTGCGCTATTGTCCCTGGGCGGTCTTTTCCCACACACGGGCCAGCGCATCCCGATCGAGAGCGATGCCCATGTCTTCGCGAATGAGCGAGACGAATGCCTCGAAATCGGACAGCTCGCGCCGCTCTACACCCTCCGCCCCTTCAACCGAAAGACTGCGATCGAACAGGCCGAGCTTCGTTTCCCCCCGCCACGCGCCCAGCATCGCATGAGAGCCGAAAGGCGCCCGATCCCAGGTCGCGCTGAAATAATTGGCCGCCGCGATCTCCCCGTCGGAAACATGCGCGAAATCGACCCCGTACAGCCCTTGCCAGGAATCGCCGGCTTGCCGTTCCAGCACCAGTTCCTCGCTCGCCGGATCATCGACAAGCCGGAACACGCCATTGGCCAGTGCCTGTCCGCCTTCCACGCCGATCTCCACCGGCTCCAGCGGTCCCGGCCCGCCGAACCCGGCATCGGCCAGGAAGAAACGCCCTTCCGCCTCCACCCTGAGCGCGAGATGGCTACGCGGCGCGGCATGGTCTCCGCGCAAGCGGACGCGCGCCAGGACGCGCCGTGTCGCAAAGCCCGCCGCTTTCAGCGCGGCCTCGAACAGACCGTTAAGCTCGAAGCAGTAGCCGCCCCGCCCACCGTCGACGATCTTCGTCGAGATGTCGGCCAGGCCGAGTTCCGGAACCTTGCCCAGCAGGGGATCGAAATTCTCGAAAGCGATAGCGTGCATCTGCGAGCGCTGGAGAGCCCGCAGGCCCGCAATACCGGCCGGGACTTCCGGCAGCCCGATACGCGCCAGATAGGCCGCGAAATCGAACTGCGGAGCATCCATCACAAAAAACCTCGGACCTATTCGTCGGGATCGCCAGGCGCCGGGGCGCCGGGCATCGGCGCGACCGCCATCGGCGGCGCATCGGGATCATCCTCGTGCACTTCCACTTTGCCCAGGCCGACGTGGCTGCGGCGGCGGCTGTAGAGAGAATAGATCGCCAGACCGAACACCGCCCAGATCGCGAACAGCGCCAGCGTATAGCCGGAAAGGCTGAAGAACAGGTAGAAGCACCCGGCAATCGCCAAAGGTGCGACCACCATCACGGCAGGCGTCCGGAAGGGCCGGTGGCGATCGGGATCGGTGCGACGCAGCACCATCACGGCAATCGCGACCATGGCGAAAGCGAACAGAGTGCCCGAGTTGGAAATGTCGGCCAGCGCACCGACGGGGAAGAACGCCGCGAACAGCGAAACGAAAACGCCGGTGATGATCGTCACCACGTAAGGAGTGTGGAACCGGGGATGAACCCGGCTGAGTACTTCGGGCAGCAGGCCATCGCGGCTCATGACGAAAAAAATGCGGGTCTGGCCGAACATCATCATCAGCACCACCGACGGCAAGGCCATGATTGCGGCCAGGCCGACGAGATTGCCGATCTGTGGCCAGCCAATTTGCCGCAAGGTCCAGGCCAGCGCCTCGCGCGAACAGACGACCGCCTGGTCGCCGATCGCGTGGCATGCGGCCGTCAGTTCGGAAGACCCCGGCGCGATGCCGGATCCGTCGCTCGCCAGCAGGGGCTGCGCTCCGACCGAACCGACAACCCCGGCCGCGACCAGAAGATAGAAAACCGTGCAGACCCCGAGGCTGCCCATCAGGCCGATCGGCATATTGCGCTGGGGATTCTTGGTTTCTTCGGCGGCGGTCGAAACAGCATCGAAACCCACGTAGGCGAAAAAGATCGAAGCTGCCGCAGCCGAAATCCCGCTGAAACCGAGCGGTGCGAACGGGACGAACTGTTCTCCTTTCATCACCGGCAGGGCCAACACGACGAATGCGGTCAACGCGGTGATCTTGACGACCACCAGCACGGCATTGACCATCGCGCTCTCGCGCGTGCCGATGACCAGCAGGGCGGTCACGACAAGGGCGATGATCATCGCCGGCAAGTTGATCAAACCCCCGCTGCTAGGTCCTGCCGCGAGATCGTGCGGGATGACGATATTGGGCAGAAACGGTGCGTAATCGCTCATGTGCGCGAGCATGCCGACGAAATAACCCGACCAGCCAACGGCAACCGCGCCCGCGGCCACGGCATATTCGAGCACCAGGGCCCAGCCGACCATCCAGGCCAGCACTTCGCCCATGACGGCATAGCTATAAGTATAGGCGGAGCCGGACACCGGCACCATCGACGCCATCTCGGCATAGCATAGTGCGGCCACCGCGCAGACCATGCCCGCAATGATGAAACTGATCATCATGCCCGGCCCGGCCTTCTGCGCGGCTTCGGCGGTCAACACGAAAATCCCCGTGCCGATCACCGCGCCAACTCCCAGCATCGTCAGCTGAAAGGCGCCCAAGCTGCGATGAAGAGCCTTCTTTTCTGCCGTCGCCAGGATGGCATCAAGCGGCTTCACCCGTCCGAACATGCAGTTTCCCTCATTGCAGTGCAAAATGTGCCCGGAAGCTAACGCAGGAAAGCCGATTGGCAAGGGGCGTTGCCAGCCCTTCCCCAGCCACGATCCAGAGTCTAGAAGAGCGGCATGTCCACGACCTTCCAGATCGATACGGCGACAAGCCGCGCCAACCCGACGCCCGCGCCGTTGCGGCGCCTGACAGTGCCCAGGATCCGTGCCCGCAAGCAAGACAGGGTGACGGCCGAACCGGTCGTGATGCTCACTGCCTACACGGCGCGGCAGGCGCAATTGCTCGACGCCCATTGCGACGTGCTGCTGGTGGGGGATTCGCTGGGCCAGGTCATTTACGGGTTGCCGTCGACCATTCCCGTCACGCTGGAAATGATGGCCAGCCACGCCGCCGCCGTGGTGCGCGGCAGTTATCACGCAGTGGTCGTGGTCGATATGCCGTTCGGCAGTTACGAACAGTCGCCGCAGCAGGCGTTCGAGAGCGCGACATACCTGCTCAAGAACAGCGGAGCGGCCGCAGTGAAACTCGAAGGCGGCGCGGCCATGGCGGAAACCGTGGCTTTCCTCAACCAGCGGGGCATTCCGGTGATGGGCCACGTCGGCCTGACCCCGCAGGCAGTGAACGTGCTGGGCGGCTACATGGCCCGTGGCCGCAGCGATGCGGAAGCGCAGAAGATCGTCAGCGACGCCCAGGCGCTGGACGAGGCCGGCGCCTTCGCCATCGTAGTCGAAGGCGTGGTCGAGACAATCGCGATCGAAGCGACCAGGGCAGTCGACTGCCTGACCATTGGCATTGGCGGTTCGGCCCAATGCGACGGCCAGGTACTGGTGACCGAGGACATGCTCGGCATGTTCGAACGCGTGCCGCGTTTCGTGAAACGCTACGAAAACATCGCCGAAGTGATCGAACGGGCCGTCTCGCGCTATGCGGAAGAAGTCCGCGCCCGGACCTTCCCCGGCCCCGAACAAACCTATCAGCCGAAACCCGAATAAGTGCCGCTCGCCCTTCGACAATCCCAGGGCGAGCGGGTATGCGCAATTCCATGATTGAGTTCAGGTCCGCTCATCCCGAGCCTGTCGAAGGATGCGCCCCAACGTTGCCGTAAAGGACTACACCTGTGCTTCGCTTCTATCGCGGATCCATCATTTTCACGCTTGTCTGCCTTGCACTTGCCTCATGGTATGGCTGGGCCTCCACTGGCAGCATCGAAGCCACGGCGCAGATCCTGTGGATCGTCGCCGTCCTTTCGATCCTCGAAGTCTCGCTCAGTTTCGACAACGCCGTGGTCAATGCCAGCGTGCTCGAAGAAATGGACGAAATCTGGCAGCGCCGCTTCCTCACCTGGGGTATCGCCTTCGCCGTGTTCGGGATGCGTGTGGTATTCCCCCTCGCGGTCGTGGCCATCGCCGCCGGGATCGGGCCGCTGGATGCCTTGCATCTCTCGCTCAACCAGCCCGACGAATACGAGCGGATCGTTTCGTCCGCCCATATCGGGATTGCCGGTTTCGGCGGGGCTTTCCTCGCCATGGTCGGGCTCGAATTCTTCTTCGATGCCGACAAGGAAGTTCACTGGATCGCGATAATCGAAGAGCGGCTGTCCCGGATCTCCGCGGTGAAATCGGCGGAGATCGGCCTACTGCTGCTCGCCATGTGGGGTGTTTCGACGCTGCTCGATCCCGCTGATGCCCTGACGTTCCTTATTTCAGGCATCCTCGGCATCGTGGCTTTCATCGGGGTCGACGCGATCAACACCTGGCTCGAACTGCGGGACGAACAGCGCAAGCTGGCCGGGGCCGTCGTCCGCTCGGGTCTCGGCGGCTTCCTCTATCTCAACGTACTCGACGCCTCGTTCAGCTTCGACGGCGTGATCGGTGCCTTTGCCCTGTCCAACAACATGATCGTGATTGCACTGGGCCTTTCCATCGGCGCCTTCTTCGTCCGTTCGATGACACTGATGCTGGTCCAGAAGGGAACGCTGGCGGAATACGAATTCCTCGAACACGGCGCTTTCTGGGCGATTATCGCGCTCGGGGCGATCATGCTGCTTTCGGCCAGGTTCCACATTCCCGAAACGGTTACCGGCCTGATCGGCGCCACGCTGATCGGGATCTCGCTCTGGTGGTCGATCCGCGCCAACCGCAGGGCTGACGCAGCGGCCCGGTAAAGGGCTTCACTGACGATGCAGCCGGGCCGCCAGCGGGGCGGAAAGGACGAGCTGCGTCAGGTGATAGGCCAGCGCGGGCAGCAGCAGGATGCCCGCGATGGATGGCTTGAACAGGACCGCCGCCAGCGGTGCGCCCATGGCGATGCTCTTGTGTGCGCCGGCATAGAGGAAGGCGATACGATCGCCCCGGTCGAGGCGCAGGGCGGAGCCCGCGATCCACGAACCGCCGAACCCGAACAACAGCATCAGGCCGACGCCAAGCGAGAGCATGCCCCAGTCGTCCAGTGACAGCCGGGTCCAGATTCCCTGCTCGACCGCACCGGAGAAGGCGACATAGACGGCGATCGCGATCGAGAAACGATCGACCCAGCTGACCAGCATCTTGTGGCCCAGCGCCCAGTCGCGCGTCCAGTGCTGGCTAAATTGCCCCAGGGCGAAAGGCAGCAGCAGGATCGTTACGACTTTCAGCAGCCCGTCGCTGCCCATGGCAACGTCCGATTTGCCGGCCATGAACGCGAACAGCGGGGCTGTCAGGAAAACCCCGAGAATATTCAGCACGGCAGCCGCAACGACCGAACTTGCGACGTTTCCCCCTGCAAGCGAGCTATAGGCCGTCGCCGATTGCACGGTGGACGGCAGGGTTCCGAGATAGAGGAATCCCAAAGCGACCAGCGGCGGCAGGAATTGCGCCGCGGCATGGAACAGCAGCCACCCGCCTGCAGCCATTGCCAGGAACACCCACGCCGCCAAAGGCAGCAGGAAGCGCCAGTTGCGCATGCCGCGCAGGACATCCTCGCGCGACAGGCGCACGCCGTTGAGAAAGAACAGCAGGAACACCGCCGCGTTGGACACGATCTGGGCGACCGGCCGCCCTTGCCCGTGGACCGGCAGGAACGAGGCGAGCAGGATCGCCACGGCAAGCAGCCGGACCATCGGATCGATGCGGGAAAGAATACGTGGGCCCATCGCTGCGGGCCCTGCCGCAGGCCATGCGCCAAGTCCAGTCATGCGACCCGTCATTTATGTGGCCCACTCGCCACAGTTTAGACCCTGGTCAAAAAATGCTGCGCAGCATGGTTGTCAAACGCAATCAAACGGGGCATAGACGCGCTTCCAGTTTGGGAGAGGAAGGGAAAGGGCGGCACGCAGAGGCCGCCCTTTCTTGTTTGGGCCAGTGCCCGAAGCGCTAGCTTCCGGCCCCGATGACCGCGGCCTTGTCCTCCAGGGCACGCACTGCCGAATCACCGCTTCCATCGCTTGCCGCCAGCACTTTCGCCAGCACGAGCGCCAGTTCGGCATTGGCGCGCTGCAGGCGATAGGCCGTCAGGGCATCCTTGCGCGCGCCGGATTTGTCGCCGGACTGCAACCGGTTCATTGCCCTTTGCGCCAGAAGTTCGGGATCGCGGCCCGTTCCCTGCTGCTTCAGAGCGTGGTCGAGCAGCCGCCCCGCCCGATTCGGATTACCAAGCCGGGCGGCGAAACCCGCGGCCCATCCGGCGGCGCGTCCATCCATCGGATGCTCGCGGACATAGCCATCGAGAAGTGCGTTGGCCTGGGCCAACTGGCCTGCCTCGACGTAGGCGGCGGCCATGCGGGCCAGCAGCATGCGCGAAAGGCGAATGTGGGCTGACAGGCGGTAATGCTCTAGCGCCGCCTGGTAAGCACCGCTGGCCATTCGCGCATCGCCTGCCAGCATCTGCGCATCGGCCGAGCCGGGAAAGCGGGTCAGCGCCTGTTCGGCCACGGCCACGGCGCGCGCGGCATCACCCGTGGCGATCAGTTGGCGGACCAGCGGAATGACGTTGTCGGCATGATAGGGATCGCCGCGCCAATGCGGTTCCAGCACTTCCACCGGAATCGGCCCGGGCATTCCCACAAGATGGGGCGCGGCGCGCGGCGCAGCTGCGCGGTCGAGGAACGGCGCGGCCTTGTCCCGCTCCCCCAGCGCTTCGTAGGCCCGGCCAACCAGTGTCAGGAGATAGGGCGAGGCGTCTCCGCGTCCGGCCAGCGGTGCGAACCTGTCCACCAGTGCGCGCATGTCCCCTGCTTCGTACATGGTCCGCGCCAGCAGCAGGGCCGCCTGCCGATTGTCGGGCTGACGCTGCCACAGGCGTTCGAACAGGTCGGCCGCCGTGGCAAGGTTGCCCGACCTGTATTCGAGGATGCCGTTCAGCATCATTGCCGCAGGCATGTCGCGGAAGGCATCGCCGGTCCGCCACATCAGGCGGCGGGCCAGACCGTTCTTGTCCGCGCGCGCCGCCAGCACGGCCTGAAGGTAGAAAGCCTGCGGATTGCGCGGGGCCAGTTCGATCATGTGCCGGGTAACGGCGAGCATTTCCTTCGCCCGGCCGAGTTCGCCCAGAGTCGCGGCATATTGGCCCAGCACGTCGAGATCGTCCGGTGCCGTCCGGCGGGCTCGTTCGAACCAGCCCAGCGCCGCGACAGGGCCGATGGAATCGCGCACGATCTGGCCATAGAATTCGAGGGCGCGGACGTTACGCGCATCGAGCTTCACCGCCTTTTCGACAGCGGCAATCGCCTGAATCTGCTCGCCCCCGCGATAGCGCAAGCGGCCGATATCGACCCACAGCAGCGAATCGCCGGGCGTAAGCGCCAGTGCCCGGTCGAAGGCCTGCCCGGCCGCCGGCAAGTCGCCCTCCTCCATCTCCAGGCGGCCGAGCATGCGGAACCCGAGCGCCTGCTCGCCCGGAACGAACTGTCCCGCCCCAAGCCAGTGCCGCGCCTCGACCAGATCGCCCTGGAGCAATTCCGCCTCGCCCATGCGCGCGGCCACTGCCTCGCGCGTTGCCCCCTGTTCCATCGCGCGGCGCAAGGCCGCTTCGGCGGCGATCCCGTCATGTCTGGCCAGGGCGGTGCGTGCGGCTTCCAGTTCCGCAGAGGCACCGCCGCTGCCGAAACCGGCCGCCGCCGGAAAAAGACAAAGCATCGCGGCGCAAACCGCAATGCCCAGCCTCTTGTGCCTGGAATCAGGCGTGGAGGTCATACTGCTTGAGGAGGTCGTACAGCGTCGGGCGGCTGATCCCCAGCATCTTGGCCGTGTTGGAGATATTGCCCTCGCTCCGCGCAAGCGCATGGCGGATGACCTTGCGGTCGGCCTGCTCGCGTGCGCTTTTCAGGTTGAGTGGCAGGCTGTCGTCGTCCTCCTTGTTGCCGAGGTCGAGATCCTCGGCATTGACGAGCTTCCCGTCGGCCATGATGACCGCGCGCTTCACCCGGTTTTCCAGTTCGCGGACATTGCCCGGCCACGGCCAGGCGTCGATCGCGGCCAGCGCGTCGGCGGCAAAGCCCTTCACCTGCGGGTTCATCTCCGCCGCGAAACGCTTGAGGAATGCCTTGGCCAGCAGCACCGCATCGCCCGGACGCTCGGCCAGCGAAGGGATCTTCACCACGATTTCGGCGAGACGGTAGAACAGGTCTTCGCGGAAGCGGCCGTCGGCGATCATCGCCTCGAGATCCTGGTGGGTGGCGCAAACGATCCGCGTATCGACCTCGATCGACTTGCGCCCGCCGATCCGTTCGATCGTGCGCTCCTGCAGGAAGCGCAGCAACTTGACCTGCAAGGGCAGCGGGATGTCGCCGACCTCGTCGAGGAACAGGGTACCGCCCTGCGCCTGCTCGATCTTCCCTTCGGTGGTCTTGACCGCGCCGGTAAAGGCCCCCTTCTCGTGCCCGAACAGTTCGCTTTCGAGGAGGTTTTCCGGGATCGCCGCACAGTTGATGGCAATGAAGCTCCCGGCGTGCCGTCCGCTCGCCTCATGCACGCCCTTGGCCAGCAATTCCTTGCCGGTACCGCTCGCGCCCAGCAGCATCACGGAAACATTGGTATTGGCCACACGCTCGATCGTCCGCGCGACGCGCACCATTTCCGGCGCGGCGGTGATGAGACCGCCCAGCACCGTGTTGCTCTCCCCCGCGCGCGCCGTCAGCCTGCGGTTTTCGTCCTCGATCTGGTGGAGGTTGTAGGCCCGCCGCACGATCAGGCCGAGTTGCTCGATATCGACCGGCTTCTGGTAGAAATCGTAAGCCCCCCGGTCGATCGCGGTCAGCGCGCTCTCGCGCGCGCCGTGGCCGCTGGCGACGATCACTTTCGTATCCGGCTTGATCGCCATGATTTCCTCCAGCACCGCGAAGCCTTCGCTGGTGCCGTCGGGATCGGGCGGCAAGCCGAGATCGAGCGTAACCACGGCGGGTTCTTCCGCGCGCAAGGCCGCAAGCGCGGATGCGCGGTCGCCCGCGATCACCACGTCGAAATCGTCATAGGCCCATTTGAGCTGGGCCTGCAGGCCTTCATCGTCCTCGACGATCAGCAGTTTGGGTTTCTCGTCGGCCATTATGCCACCTCGGCTTTACTGGAATCTATTTTCTCGATCAGGCCGGATATCCCGGCCCGGGGCAGGCGCAGGAAGAACCGCGTGCCCAGCCCTTCGCGGGATTCGACATCGAGTCTGCCGTGCATTGCGGCAATCAGTTCCCGCGCTTCGAACGCGCCGATCCCGAACCCGCCCGGTTTCGAGGAGACGAACGGCTTGAACAGGCGCGACCGGACGAATTCGGGGCTCATGCCAACGCCGGAATCGACGATCTCGACAAGGCCATAGACCCCGTCCGGCCGTACCCGCAGGAAAACCGGGGCATTCTCCTCGCTGGCGTCGATCGCGTTCTGGACAAGGTGCATCAGCGCCTGGTCGAGCCCTTCGCGCTGCGCTTCGACGACGCAGGGTTCCTTTTCCACCAGGATCACCGGGTGCCCCGCCGCATAGCGGGCCGCGACCTGCTCCACGCACCGGTCCAGCGCCACGGGCTCGAGCTTGTCGTTCCCGTGCGCTCCGTAGCGTCCGAGGCGGGCGAGCAAGGCGTTCAACTTGTCGGCGCTGTTACGCAGGGTAATAAGCATGTCGGCCCGGAATTCCGGCTTTTCGACATGCTTTTCCGCATTGCGCGCCAATAGCGACAGCTGGCTCGCCAGATTCTTGATGTCGTGCATGACAAAAGCCATGCGGCGGTTGAATTCGTCGAAACGGTTCGCTTCGCTGAGCGCTTCCTGCCCGGCCTGCTCCGCCATGTAACTGGCGAGCTGCTGGCCGACGACGCGCAGCAGGTCGAAGTCTTCCCAGTCGAGCTTGCGGACGACCGGGGGGCGCGCGAGCACGACGAGCGCAGTCAACCGGTCGTAGTGCTGCAACGGCACGATCGCCCAGGCCTGCCCGTCTTGCAACAGCCATGCGGGAACGGCATCGGCCTCGCCGTGCTGGTTGGCCCCGGCACGGACATCGTCGATGTCGCAGATGAAATTGCCGCTGGCGAAAAACTTGACCGCCTCCGGCTCCATGGCCACGGCTGGAACGTCGATATTCGGCCATTTCCACCGCGCCGCAAGGACGAGCCCCCCGTTCTCCCCGGGCACGAGCAAGAGACCGGAGGGACTTTCGGTAATGTCGGCGAGCGCCTGCACCACGCGTTCCTGCAAGGGCGGCGCATCCGGTCCGGCACGCCCGATCGTACGGGTCAGCCGCAGCCATTCGGCGCGATAGTCGTAGCGGTGCTGGAACAGGTGCTTGATCGCGGTGACTCTCAACCAGCGGCGCAGGCGCTGCGACGGTAGCCACAGCAAGGCGACCACGCTGGCGGTAAACAGGAAAGCCACCTGCGTCAGTTGCGCGAGGTCCCCGCCGATCCAGGTCAACGAACGGGCGATCACCACCATCATCAGCAGGTAGAGCCCGATCACCGCCAGGGAAAGCGTCTGGAAAGTCACCGTGCGCGAAGGCATGAAACGCAGGTCGCGCCCGGCCCGGCTGACTCCGATGGCAAGGGGAATGGCGGCGGCGGCAACCACGATACCGCGCAAGGCCGCCAGTTCGATCGCCACGCCGTCGCTGAGATAGGCGACGGTGTAGTAGTTGAGGTCGACCACCCAGAGCGCGGCCAGCGCCGCCGCGGGCCAGCGCATGCCCGGCCGGTTCGAAGCGGAAGCGCCGACATAAAGGTTGTGGACCAGCAACAGCGCACCGACAGTCACCAGCAGGTGCATGATTACGGAAGCCTTGAAGATGACCTCGTTTGCGCCCGCGATCTGGGCTACCCGCAATTGCGCGAGCAACAGGGCCGGCTGGAGCCCCTCGATGAAGGCGAGGATGAAGAGCACCGGGCGGATCGGCTGAATAGCGGCATGGCGCCCATCGCTGGCGAAAAGGCGGTAAAGCAGGAACATCCAGCCCAGGTTGCGCGCGCTTTCGGCGATCAGCGCCCAGAACGACAGGGGCGACGAAGCGGCTGCGACCAGGGCCCATGCGGCCGTCAGCGCCAATGCCGTCCGCGCGCTCTTGCGTTCCGGGCTGAGCACGCCGCCCCGGCTCACCCATACGGCCAGCAGCGCGCAAATGACCGCGCCGCCGAAGTGGCTCCAATAGCCAATCGCGCCCCAGATCTGTTCGCCGCCCATCAGCGTGCCCCCTCGTTCCAGAGGATCACCCGCAAGGTCTGCAGCAGGATCAACAAGTCGAGAAACGGCGTGTAGTTCTTGGCGTAATAGAGGTCGTATTCGAGCTTGTGGCGCGCATCCTCGATCGAGGCGCCATAGGGATAGTTGATCTGCGCCCAGCCCGTGATCCCCGGCTTAACCATGTGCCGTTCGGCGTAGTAGGGCAGCTGCTGTTCGAGGTCGGACACGAACTGGGGCCGTTCCGGGCGCGGGCCGACAAAGCTCATCTCGCCTTTCAGGACGCTCCAGGCCTGGGGCAATTCGTCGATCCGCACCTTGCGGATGAAACGGCCGATCCGCGTGACGCGCGGATCGTTGGCCTGGGCCCACCTGGCGCCGTCCTTTTCCGCATCGGTGCGCATGGAACGCAGCTTGATGAGCTCGAACGGCTGGCCATAGATGCCGACGCGCGTCTGGCGGAAGAAGGCCGGCCCCTTGCTGTCGATCTTCACCAGGAGGGCGAAGAACAGGATGACCGGGAAGGTCAGCAGCAGCAGCACGGTGCTGGCAACGATGTCGAACAGCCGCTTGGCAGCACTCGACATCATCCGGGCGGAGGAAAAGCCGTCGGAAAAGATCAGCCAGCTGGGATTGAGCGTGTCGAGATCGACACGGCCCGTTTCGCGCTCCATGAAACTCGAAAAGTCGTTCACGTGAACGCCGGCGGTCTTGATCCGCAGCAGGTCCTTCAGCGGCAAGGCGTTGCGCCGTTCTTCCAGGGCCAGGACCACTTCGCTCGCGCCGAGATTCTCGACGAAACGGCTAAGGTCGTTGATCGCATTGCGGGCGATCGCTTCCTCGACGAGCGGCTCGCGGTCGCTCATCCCCACGTAACCGACAATCACGAAGCCGCTTTCCGGCCGGTCAGCCAATTTGCGCAACCGGTCGGCGCGATGTCCCGCCCCAAGCACGAGAACCCGGCGGCGAAAGGCCCCCGCGCCGAGGATTCCACCAATGACGAACCGGTTTGCCACCAGCAGGCCAATGGAAAGGAACATGGCGTAGGCCAGTGTCGACCGCCAGAAATCGAGGCCCGGCACAATGAAGTCGACAAAGGAAAGGGCGATGATCCCGAGGCTGACAGCCACGAGAATGCGCGCGAACGCATACCGCAGCGAGCGCAGGGCATCCGCACCGTAAACACCGACCGCGATCATCGCCGTCTGCACCACTACCGCGAATGTGCCGAGCGAAGCCATGCGGCCGGCCATGGGCCCCGGTTCCATGCCGAGCTGGTCCGCCCGCAATTGCCAGGCGAACTCGCCCGCCGCGATCAGCAGCACCAGGTCGAACAGGCCCAGCAACAGCACCGCGTGCGGGATGTAATGTTTGAACAGGCGGATCATCGTTCCCTACGGCAGCCGAAATCGTCGGTCGTGACCCCCGCATACCGGGAAGAGATGAAATGTCGGTAAACTTTACAGAGAAAGGGAAATCGCCCGGAAATTCGCCATTTATGCCGAAGGGCGAAACGGTTAACCCCAGCCTTACCTAGCTTCGGCCTTAGCTATCCATGGCCGAACTCGAACGGCGTCATGCCGCGAACGCGTTCCTCGAATTGCAGCGCAGCGCCCCGCGGCGGCAAGGAACGCTGGAAACAGTCGGGGCGGAAACAGCGTTCGCATCCCGGCCCGATCGGCGTGGCCCCTCCGGGTTCGAGGGAAATGCCGCGCGCCTGCGCCAGTTGGGACGCCAGCTTCGCCTCGATACCGAGCACGGTGACGAATTGCGCCCCGTCCATGCCGGACGCGCCCTGGCCTTCGCTGGTGCATGCAAGCGTCAGCCATTCGCGCGCGCCTTGGCCGGCTTCTTCCATGCCGGCCAGCTGGACGCAAATCCGCCCAGCCCGTTCGAAGGCCTGATGCGCGATCCACAGCGGGCAACTGAATTCCCCTTCGAGCAGCAAGGTCCCGCTGGCCCCGGCATATCGTTTGGAAAACTGCCCCGCGCGGTCGATCCGGGCCATGAAGAATGGCAGGCCGCGCTGCCCCACCCGCTGGAGCGTCGTCAGGCGGTGGGCGAGCTGTTCGAAACTCACACCGAAACGGCGCTGGAGGATGACCAGGTCGTAACCGGTCTGCTCGCACGCCCGCAGGAACCGGCCATAAGGCATCAGCACGGCCGCCGCGAAATAGGAATAGAGGTGACGGGCCAGAAACTGCCGCGCCGCCTCGTCGGGCAGCTGTGCGCCCTGGACGAGGCTGCGGATCGCGCCGCGCTGTTCCAGCAGGGCGAGCTGGACCGCCACCTGGAAGTTGCGCGACGGCGGTCCGAGCATTTCCGACAATTGCAGCTGCCGGGCATGGAGGTCGAGCCGCCGCAGAGAGCCCACCAGAACGTCGCTGGGCAGGATGCGAACGGATATCTGGTGGCGCTGGCGGAGCCGTTCGGTGAGAGCCTGCCCGATATCGGCATTGGACAGGCGCAGTTCGTCAGCCAGTTCCTCCGCCGCGACATCCAGATCGGCGAAGTGGTTGCGCCAGCGTTCGATCTCGCGCCGGGCGAGCGTCAGTGGGCTCGCCTGCGCAGCGGCCTCCCCGGCGGAGACTCCGGCGTCGTACAACCGGGCGAAGGCTACTGCCGCTTGCGGGACGCTGGCCAGCCATTCGACGATTTCTTCCCGGTCGATCTCGAGATCGGCGAACCGTTCGTCGGCCAGGCGGCGGCGCATCCCGTCGATCCCGCCCACCGCTTCTTCCTGCCGCAGGACGCGCGGATCGAAATCGAAATGTTCGACCAGTTGCACGACGAGCCGCGCGGAAACCGGCCGGCGGTTATGTTCGACAAGGTTGAGATAGCTGGCGGAAATGCCGAGCCTGTCGGCCATGGCGGCCTGCGTAAGCCCTTCGCGGCGGCGGAGCCGGCGCAACGCGGGACCGGCGAGGAGAGCGGTATCAGCCACATGTCACCTGTAAATATATTTACATATTTTCATCAATAGGTGCGGATATAGCGCCGAAATCACAATAAAGTATGTAATATTTTCTATCAAAGTTCCGGCGGCAGCGTCACATGCGGGCCAAGGGCCGGCCTAGAGGGAGTCGGACCCGGCAAATCGGAGCTGACATGATGACCACTTTCGCTGACCTGATCCCCGCCCCGGAAGGCCGCTTCGACGGCATCAACCGGACTTACACCGCCGCGGACGTCGAACGCCTGCGCGGCTCGGTCCCCGTGGAATACACGCTTGCCCGCCGTGGCGCGCTGAAGCTGTGGGACCTGCTCAAGACGGAACCCTACATCAACGCACTGGGGGCCCTTTCCGGCAACCAGGCGATGCAGATGGTCCGCGCCGGGCTGAAGGCGATCTACCTGTCTGGCTGGCAGGTCGCGGCCGACGCCAACACCGCGGGTGCGATGTACCCCGACCAGTCGCTGTACCCCGCCAATGCCGGGCCGGAACTGGCGCGCAAGATCAACAACGCCCTCCAGCGCGCCGACCAGGTCGAGCATGCCGAAGGCCAGCTGTCGCGCGACTGGTTCGCCCCGATCGTGGCCGACGCGGAAGCCGGCTTCGGCGGACCTCTGAACTGCTTCGAAATCATGAAGGCCTACATCGCGGCGGGTGCCGCGGGCGTTCACTTCGAAGACCAGCTCGCGGCCGAGAAGAAGTGCGGCCACCTCGGCGGCAAGGTGCTGATCCCGACCCAGGCGCATATCCGCAATCTCAACGCGGCGCGCATGGCGGCGGACATTTGCGGTGTCCCGACCGTCCTGATCGCCCGCACCGACGCGGAAAGCGCCAGGCTGATTACTTCGGACGTCGACGAGCGCGACCACGAGTTCCTGACCGGCGAACGGACGCCCGAAGGCTTCTTCCGCCTGAAGGAAGGCACCGGTGTCGATCACTGCATCAAGCGCGGCGTGGCCTTTGCCGAACACGCCGACCTGCTGTGGTGGGAAACCTCGAAGCCGAACCTCGCCGAAGCCAAGCGCTTTGCCGAAGCCGTGCAGAAGGCCCACCCGGGCAAGATGATGGCTTACAACTGCTCGCCGAGCTTCAACTGGGAAGCCAACCTCGACAAGGACACGATCGCCAAATACCAGCGCGAGCTGGGTGCGATGGGCTACAAGTTCCAGTTCGTGACCCTGGCCGGCTTCCACAGCCTGAACCACGGCATGTTCGAGCTGGCGCGCGGCTACAAGGATCGCGGCATGGCGGCCTATTCGGAACTCCAGCAGGCCGAATTCGCCAGCGAAGCCAACGGCTACACCGCGACCCGCCATCAGCGCGAAGTCGGCACCGGCTACTTCGACGCGGTCGCCACGGCGATCGGCGGCGGCCAGAGTTCGACCACCGCGCTGGCTGAATCGACCGAAGCGGACCAGTTCAAGAAGGAACCCGAACCGGCCTGACCTTCACACCTGCATCGTTAGGAGAACGATCATGCAGACTGAAACGACGAATACGAGCGAACCCACCCGCGCCCGGGCCTTGCTGTCCACGGCCGACTTCAAGTTGCTTCGCGCCGCTCTCGCCAGCCACGCCAAGGCGGTGGAGGATCCCGGCGAACTGGCGAAGATCAACGCGCTCTATCACCGCTTGGGCACCTATGCCTGAATAGGGCCCCACGCGTTTTCAGAGGCCATTCCGTTCATCGGCACAGGCCCCTGACACCATCTCCTGGGGAGGAGACGACGGCCGCCGGGGCTGAAAATCCGGCGGCCGTCATTTTGTCCTCCGCCCGGTTATTGGCCGCCCGGTTATCGGCCTCCCGCCGCGGGCATCAGGTCCAGCGCGGCGGCGGCCAGCGCCTCGGCCGCAGTGGCGATCACCGTTTCCGCGTCCGGCGCCCAGAACGCACTGTGCAGGGAGGGCAGGCTTTCCCCGCTTTTCCGGGCCACATCGTACCGGGCCTGCGGCACTCCGCCGACCCAGAAGATCAGCGACTGCACATGCTCGGGATCGGCTAGGCGATAACGGCCGAAATCCTCGCCCGCCATGACCGGCGGCACCTGCCGAACGCGATCCTTGCCGAAGCGCGCGGTGAAAAGCGCGGCCATGTCCTTCGCGAAGGCCGGCGTATTGGAAGCGGCCGGGGTCGACCCTTCCAGCACGGTCACTTGCGGCATCAGCTCTTCGGGCAGGCCGGCGGCGATCGCCTCCCCGCGCGCGATCCGGGCAATCCCGTCGAGCAGCATCTTGCGCGTTTCGGCATTGTAGCTGCGCACAGTCAGTTGCAGCCTGGCCTCGCCGGGGATCACGTTGTGCTTGGTCCCGGCATGGAAACTGCCGACCGTGACCACCGCCGGTTCGACAGGGTCCAGTTCCCGGCTGACCAGGGTCTGCAAACGCATGACGATCGCGCTGGCAAGAACGATCGGGTCCTTCGTCGTCTGCGGATAGGCGCCGTGCCCGCCCTGCCCCCTGACCACGATGTCGACACTGTCGACATTGGCATAGGCATATTCGGGCGAATAGCCGATCATCCCGGCCGGATATTCCGCGGCATCGTGAAAGGCGAGCGCGTAGTCCGGCTTGGGAAAACGCGTGTAGAGCCCATCGTCCAGCATGGCCTTGGCACCCAGCCCCACTTCCTCGCCCGGTTCGGCGATCATTACCAGAGTGCCCGACCAGTCACCCTTGCGCGCGGCCAGCAATTGCGCGGCCCCGATCCACGCGGTCATGTGCGTGTCGTGCCCGCAGGCATGCATCACGCCGCTTTCCACGCCTGCCGAAGAAGTCACCCGTTCCTTCGACGCGAACGGCAGGCCGGTCTGCTCGGTCACCGGCAGGCCGTCCATATCGGCACGCAGGAGAACGGTGGGGCCCTCGCCGTTGCGCAAAAGCGCGACCACGCCAGTTCCGCCAACGCCTCCGGTCACCTCGAAGCCAAGCGCATGCATGCGCGTTGCCAGTTTCTTCGCCGTCCGCACTTCCTGCATGCTGAGTTCGGGATGGCCATGGAGGTCGCGGTAGAGCGTCATCAGGTCCGGCATCCGGGCGGCCAGCGCATCGCGCAAGCCGTCGGCCTGGGCGGAACCCGGCATTGCCAGTGCGGCAAAGGCAAGCAGGATCGATTTGCGGAGCATGGGGCCAGTCTGCCCCCTCGCCCCCTTGGGCGCAACTACATGCCGTATTTGACGACCAGCAGGATCGAGAGCGTCACGACCATCAAGAGCACCAAGGGCACGCCCGTGCGCAAGTAATCGCCGAAACTGTAATCACCTTCCGCCATGATCAGCATGTTCGTCTGGTAGGCGATCGGCGTGGCGTAGCACAGGTTGCAGCCGAACAGCACAGCCAGCACCAGCGGTTCCGCCGGCAATCCCAGATGGTTGGCGATATTGAAGGCGATCGGCGTGCCGATCGTGGCAGCCGTCGCGTTGGAAGCGAAGTTGGTCAGCAGGGTCACGAACAGCATGATCGCCGCCAGCACCGCGGCAGGCGGCAGGAACTGGAGGAAAGCGGCCATCAACTCGCCCAGCCAGGCAGCCGCCCCCGTTTCCATGATGAGACTGCCGACCGCGATACTCGCAGCCACCAGGACAATCACCTTGGCAGACAGCGCCCGGCCCACCCGGTCGAATTTCACGCAACCGGTCAGCAGCATCAGGATTGCGCCGCCCAGTGCGGCAATGGCAATCGGCAGGAGACCGATGGAGGCCGTGCCGATCGAACCGAACATGATCGCTGCCGAGAGCAGCGCCTTCGAACGGCGCGGCATTTCCTTGGCCCCGTCGAGGAACAGCAAGCTGTCGCCCCGGGCGAATTCCTGCAAGTCCTCGACCAGGCCGATGGCCAGCAGCACATCGCCTTCCATAATCCGCAGTTCGCCCGCCACATCTTCGTGCCCAGGGCCGATCAGGCGCGGCGGCTTGTGAATGCCGAGCACCGCGACGTTATAGAGATCGGCAATGCCGCTGGTCGCCAGCGTGCGCTGGATCAGGCGGGAATCGGCGGTCACCGCCATTTCCACGACCATCACGTCGTCGCCCAGCGCGGCGGCCTTCTGGCGGATCTTGGCCATGACCCACCCCGGCGCGACTTCGCCCTTGAGCGTGCGGACCGCTTCCTCCAGCGCCTCGTGCGTGCCGGAAATGAGGATGCGCTGGCCCGCTTCCATCGGGCCGGCCGGGCTTTCCTCGAACGCGAAATCGGCTGGCACGCGCGACCGCAAGGCGTCAATCGCCTTGCCGACCAGTTCGCTGCTTGCCGGTATCCTCAGCCGCGTCAGGAAACGGCGCTGCTCATGCATTTCCTCGACGCTGTGGGCAGGCAGCAGCCGCGGCATGACAAGCCAGAGATAGGGCAAGGCCACCAGCGCCGCCGTCAGCACGATCGGCGTGTAATGGAACACGTTCATGTGCGGCATACCGAGATCGCGCGCGATCGACACGACCAGCAGGTTGGTCGACGTGCCGATCGTGGTCGCCATGCCGCCGATCAGGACCGCCGCGTTAAGCGGAATCAGAGTCTTGGAAGCGGGCATTGCCCCGCGCGCGGCAAGCTGCACGAAGATCGGGATCAGCAGCACCAGGACCGGCGTGTCGTTGACGATCATCGAGAGGAAGAAGGCGATCAGCAGCGAGACCAGCAGGCCGATCTGGTGGTTGATCTTCCACACCCGTTCGAGCAGCCGCGCCGCCGGATCGAGCGCGCCGGTCACGACCAGCGCCCTGCCCATTATCATCAGCGAACAGATGGTGATGAGCGCATAGTGCCCGAATCCGCCGAACGCGAGACGCAGCCCGTCGGTCGGCTGGGTATGCGGCAGCGGGAAGAAATAGAGCCCCACCGCGATGACCGCGATCGTCAGCAGCGAAACGATCTCGACCGACATCCGCCCGCGAGCAAAGCCCACGAACATTCCGACAGTGATGACCATTGCAGCCAGGGCATGGAAGGATGGGATTCCCGGCATTACCAGCGCACCAGGCCGATGTGCAGCATATGCGGGTTTCCTCCTCGAAAACGCCGGTGGTGCCCCTGGCCCGACTCGAACGGGCACTTCCGTAGAAACTCGATTTTGAGTCGAGCGCGTCTACCAATTCCGCCACAGGGGCACTGCGTCCGGCGGGGTCTAGCGGGCCATGGGCTCCGCTTCAAGCACCGCCGTCAAACGATCTTCAATCCTTGAGGGCGCCGGCCACCAGCTTGTGCAACCGCGAGTGGAGCGCATCGTTGCCCGCCAGGACCTGGGCGTTGCAGATCGGGTCCGAACGCCCGCGCCAATCGGTGACGAAACCGCCGGCCTCACGCACGAGAAGGCAGCCCGCCGCCGTATCCCACGCCTGAAGGTTGCTTTCCCAGAAACCGTCGTAACGCCCGGCGGCAACCCAGGCGAGATCGAGCGCGGCCGAACCGAAACGGCGGATACCCGCGACTTTCGGCCCGATCGCGGCATAGATCCGCGCCCATTCGGCAGGGTCTCCGGCCCCGGCGAACGGGATGCCGGTGGCAATCAGCGCTTCGTCCAGGTGGCGCCGCGACGAAACCCGCAGGCGGCCGTCGTGCAGCCATGACCCGCGCGCCTTTTCCGCCCAGAAGGTTTCGTCCGTGATCGGCTGATAGACGACGCCGGCGATGACGTCGCCCCAGCCCTTCCCATCGAGCCGCGGCTCCTGCACCGCGATCGAAATCGCAAAATGCGGGATGCCGTGGAGGAAATTGCTGGTCCCGTCGAGCGGATCGATCACCCAGCGCGGTTTGGACGGATCGCCTTCGATCTCTCCGCTTTCCTCGAGCAGGAAGCCCCAATCGGGGCGTCCCTGCTTGAGTTCGTCATAGAGAGTCCGTTCCGCCGCGCGATCGGCCTTGGAGACGAAATCCGCAGGCCCCTTGCGGCTGACCTGCAGATGTTCGACTTCGCCGAAGTCGCGACGCAACCTCGCACCGGCTTTACGCGCGGCGCGTTCCATCACACGGATAAGACCCGATACTGCTGCCATGAATTTCCTTTTGTCCCCCGCGGCAAATGCGGGGGACCGTACCTTGCCGGATTACCGGCTCTTCGATGAATCCGGCTTCGCCGCAGCCGGCGGCGTGCCCCGCGGAACGCCGCACACGGCGGCAGCGGCGGCATAGACATGACCCGGCTTCGCCGGATCGAGCTTGGCGTTCCCAGCCAGGACCTTGCCCGTGGCGAGACTGATCTTGCGCACCGGATTGTTGTAAAGGCACGCGATCAGCGCGCCCTTCTGTTCCTTGGTCACCTGATCGGAAGCAAGGGCTCCCGAGAAAGTGCGGACGATCACGACCCCGCGCTGGATGTCTTCCGGCGTATTGCCCGGAACGGCCTTGGCATCGCCGGCGGCCTTGTTGTCCTTGTCGGCCGCGAGTGCGATCGACGGGACAGCGGCGGCCGCGATCGCGGCAGCGAAGAGGATCGTCTTGCGCATAATTCAGTCTGCCTTTCTTACATATTCCCGAGCATAAACATCCACGATGATCCGCGTACCGCTTTCGATATGCGGCGGGACCATTACCCTCACCCCGTTGTCGAGAATCGCCGGCTTGTAGCTGGAGCTGGCAGTCTGGCCCTTAACCACCGCGTCGGCTTCGACGATGGTGGCTTCGACCTGTTCCGGCAGTTCCACACTGATGGGCCGTTCCTCGTAGAGCTCAAGCATCACTTCCATGCCGTCCTGCAGAAATGCCGCGGCATCGCCGAGGAGGTCCGCAGGCAGCTGGAGCTGCTCGTATGTGTCCTTGTCCATGAACACCAGCTGATCGCCATCGGCATAAAGGTACTGGAAGTCCTTTGTGTCGAGCCGGACCTTTTCGACCGTATCGGCGCTGCGGAAGCGCACGTTGGTCTTCCGCCCGTCGATCAGGTTCTTCATTTCGACCTGCATGAAGGCCCCGCCCTTGCCCGGCTGGGTATGCTGGGTCTTGGCGACTTTCCAGATGCCGCCTTCGTATTCGAGGATGTTGCCGGGACGAATGTCCACGCCGCTGATCTTCATAAACCCGTTCTTTCGAGAAAATTTGCAGATGCCTTGCGCGCGGCCCTAGCGGCTGGCCGCGTGCGGAGCAAGGGCGTCGTCCGCGTTCCCACCTTGCCCCGGTCAGGCGAGCCGTTCGGCAAAAGCGCGCACTGCCCGGGCTTCATCGCCGTTCCATACCGCCCCCGAAACGGCCAGGAAGTCGGCCCCCGCTTCGACCAGCGGCAGGCAGTTTTCCGGCGTGATCCCGCCGATCGCCACGCACGGCAGTTCGAACAGCGTCTGCCACCAGGTGAGGATTTCCGGATCGGCCCGGTGTTCCACTTCCTTGGTGGCGGTGGGAAAGAAGGCGCCGAAAGCGACATAGTCGGCGCCAGCCTCGCCCGCTTCCATCGCGAGGTGGCGGCTGTTGTGGCAGGTCACGCCGATCTGCGCCTCGTGCCCCAGGACGCGGCGCGCTTCGCGCACATCGCCATCGCTTTGGCCCAGGTGGACGCCGTCGGCACCGATGCGCTTGGCCAGAGCGACCGAATCGTTGACGATGAACGCCACGTCCCGCTCGGCGCAGATGGCCTGCAATGGCCCGGCAAGCGCCGCCGCCTCGTGCTGGTCCACGCCCTTGACCCGGAACTGGAAGGCCGCGACCGGCATTTCCGGGCGTTGCGCGTCGATCGCCCGGGCGAGACGGTCGGGGAACGTGCCGCCGACGTCGAGCGGCGAGATCAGGTAGAGCTGGCAATCGGACATGGGGAAGCCCTCTATCGCCGTGCGCCGCCCGCGCCAAGCGTTCTGGCGGCCCACACCCATCACACAAGCAAAAGCCGGACGGGTCATCGACCCATCCGGCTCTTGTTCAGGTTTCGCGTACAGGGACCGGCCCAGCCCGCCCCGCCCGCACGGTTCCGGTTCAGGCCGGAACGCCGGCCTTCTCGGTCGAACCCTTGTAGATTTCGTCGATCGCGCCCGCCAGCGAAGCGTCGAATTCCGCATCGCTCATCTGCGCGCGCAGGTCTTCCAGCAGCGCGCGGCTGAAGCTGGCGACGATCCCGCGGTTCTTGCTCAATTCGACGCAGGCTTCGGGGCGCTTGTAACCGCCCGAGAGAGCCACGACGCGCAGGACCTTCGGATGATCGACCAGCGGATCGAACGTGCCCGGCTTCACCGGCAGGCTCAGCTTGAGCATGACCTGCTGGCCTTCCGGCAGCGCATCGAGATTCTTGAGGATTTCCTCGAGCAGGATCTGGTCGCACTCGGCGCGGGTTTCGCTCTTGATGTTCACTTCGGGCTCGATGATCGGCATCATGCCGTGGGCGAGCACCTGCTGGCCGACTTCGAACTGCTGCGCGACCACGGCGGCAATGCCTTCGCGGTTGGCCGAGTTGATGACCGAGCGTTCCTTGGTGCCGAACACGCCCAGTGCCTTGGCGCGGGTCAGCAGCGCATCGAGTTCCGGCATCGGCTTCATCATCTGGACGCCGCTGGCTTCCGCTTCCAGGCCCTTGTCGATCTTGATGAAAGGCACGACGCCCTTTTCGATCAGCGCGGCCGGGGTCGGCTTGCCGTCCACCTGGCCGTCCATGGTCTTTTCGAACAGGATCGCGCCGATCACCTTGTCGCCGGAGAAGGCGGGCGAACTGATGATGCGGCTGCGCATCTTGTGGATCAGGGCGAACATCTCGTCATCGCCGGAATATTCGTTTTCCTCGATGCCGTAGCCCTTGAGCGCCTTGGGCGTCGAACCGCCGCTCTGGTCCAGCGCCGCAATGAAGCCATTGCCGTCGCCGATCTTCTTCATCATGTCCTGCTGCTGCATTGTCCTGCCTGCCTCTTGTCTTGAAGTTGTGTTTTTTGGGATTTGCGGGCGCCTTAACCGCCGAGCGGCTGTGCCGCAACCGGCTGCGCCCCTATCGCGGCGCCCTGTCGGGAAGCTCCGGCGGCCCCTTCAGTTCCAGCATATTGCCTTCGGGATCGTTCAGGTAAATGCTCGGCCCGAAGCCGTCCGCGCCATAGCGGCGCCCGACCGCGAGGTCGGGATAGCCGTGATCCGCCAGATGGGCGAGGATC
>JAQVEQ010000016.1 GCA_028697875.1 Novosphingobium sp.
CCCGCCGATCCAGATCTCGCCCTGTTCGCCGGGCGGCAACTGGCGGCCTTCCTCGTCGACGACGATCAGCTGGCAATAGGGCAGGGCCTTGCCGACCACGTCCAGCCGTTCGCGCCCTTCGCCGAGCGGCATCATCACCGCGGGCGAAGTCGTTTCGGTCGAGCCGTAGATGTTGACCAGCGTCAGCTGCGGGCAGGCGCCAGCCAGTTCCTCGATCGTCGCGGCGGGCATCGGCGCGCCGCCATAGCCGCCAATCCGCCAGGACGAGAGATCGAATTTCGCGAAGCCGGGCTCCATCAGGCACAGCTTGTACATGGCCGGGACCATGATCGCGTAGTTCATCCGTTCGCGCTCGGCCAGTTCGAGGAAAGCGCGCGCCTTGAACCCCCGCTGCGACACCACCTTGCCCGCGATCCGCACTGCCAGCAGCAGGACGAGCACCACGCCGGTCACGTGCGATGCCGGGACGGACAGGATCATCGCGTCGCCATCGCGCAGTCGCAGGTGATCGGCAGAGCCGATGCAACTGGTGACGACGCCGAAGTGGGTCAGCACGGCCCCCTTGGGCTTTCCGGTCGTGCCGGACGTATAGAGGATGCAGAAGGGATCGTCCTCGTCCACCGGGGCACAGGCTGCGAGCGCGGCGCGGTCGGGCTCGGTTTGCGTCCACGCTTCGGCCTCGGCCGAATAGGGGAGCCAGTGCCGCACGCTGGGGCAGCCGGCTGCCGGCGGCAGGTATTCGGCCAAGCCGTCTTCGTAGATGATCGCCGCCGCTTCGCACTGGTCCAGAACATAGGCCGTCTCGGGCGCGCGCTGGCGGATGTTGGCGGGCACGCTGATCGCACCGATCCGCGCGGCGGCCACCAGCAGGACGGTGTAGTCGGCGCGGTTGTCGAGCAGGATCACGATCCGGTCGCCCCGCCCGAGGCCGAGCCGGAGCAGGTGCGTGGCGCAGCGATCGGCACGGTCGGCAACCTCGCGCCAGGTCAGGCGCAGGCCGCCATCGACCAGCGCGACCTCGCCGCCGCGCCGGGCGACCGCCTCGTCGAACATGGCCGCGATGTTGGCGGGCCGGTCCTTGTGGCACAGGACCACCCGTTCGTGATGCGTTTCGTGGCGCAGGCCCTCGGCCCACCTGGCATAGCCCATCCGGTTCTCTCCATGCGCTGCCTCTGCGGGCGGTCGCGTCAAAGTTTGTCAGTACTGACTCTTGCTTTCCGCGACATGCTTGGCAAGTCCCGTGTTGTCCGGTTCCGCGTCCGCGGCCGACCGCACGTAGAGGAGATTGCATGATTACGCTGGAAGACAAGATCGCCATTCAGGAACTGGTGGCGCGTTTCGCCCATTGTTCGGACTACGGCGACTGGGCGGGGCTGGAAAAGCTCTACACCGACGATGTCGTGACCGAGATGGAAGGGATTCCGCTGAAGTACGAAGGCATTGCCGCACAGGTCGAGCATGCCAAGGAATCCGACCGGCAGGCGCAGGGCAAGAACCGCCATTACAACTTCAACCTCTATATCGAGGAAGAAGGCGACGAAGTCGTCGCGCGCTATTTCTTCGTCAACGCCAATGCGGGCGGTACGCCCATGTCGGCCCAGATCGTGACCACGGGCCGGATGCGCGATACGGTCGTCAAGACCGGCGGCGAGTGGAAGATCGCCCGCCGTTACGTCACGTTCGACCAGACGTTCGAACTGAACTTTTAAGGCAGGAAAAAAAGGGCTGCCGGATCGACCGGCAGCCCCTTGTCCTGAACAGAGCCGCTCCCGCCATTCGGCAGGGAGCGGCTTTGTCTTTACTCGGCGCGCAGCTGGGCCAGCTCGTCCGCACTCAGCGAAACCTTGGTCGCGGCCACGGCTTCCGCGACGCGTTCGGGGCTGGAGCCGCCGAAGACCGGGATCGTCTGGTTCGGCTGGCACAGCATGTAGGCCAGCACGATGTCGTTGATCGAGACGCCATGCTTGGCGGCCAGTTCCTGCGCGGCGGCAAGGCGTTTGTCGTTCGCCGGGTTGGCATAACGGGCCGCAATGTTGTCGGGCAGGTCCTTGCCCTGGTCGCGCAGTGCGAAATAGCCGCCGCTGGCAGCCGCGAATGCGACGATCGGCAGCGTCTTGTGCAGCTCTTCGTTTTCGCCTTCGTAGTAGTGCACGTAACCCTGCTGGGCCGATGCCGCGACGTCCGGCTTGGCCAAGCCCCAGAAGGTTTCGGACGCGACGAAGCCCGGCTTGCCGGCCGACTTGGCATAGGCATTGGCTTCGACCACGCGGTCGGCGCCCCAGTTCGAAGCGGCGTAGTAACGGATCTTGCCAGCGGCCTGGTGTTCGGCCAGCGCGTCGATCATTTCCGCGACCGGGACCGAGGGATCGTCGAAGTGGACGAAGTAGAGGTCGATCGTGTCGACCTGCAGGTGGTCGAGGCTCTCACCCAGATCCTTGGCGAGGTCGGCCGGAGTCACGCGCACGCGGTACTCGGGCGCGCGCACGTCGGCGGCGCAGCCCTTGGTCGAGACGATGAGGTCGTTGCGGTTGCCACGGGCCTTCATCCAGGCGCCGATGGCGCGTTCGCTGGCACCGGCCGGGGCATCGGGAGCCCAGTCGCCGTACATGCGCGCAGTGTCGATGAAGTTACCGCCCAGTTCGACGAACTTGTCGAGGATGGTGTTGGACTTCTCCTGGCCGTGGAGCCAGCCGAGCATGTTGGTGCCGTAGCACATCTGGCTGACCGACAGGTCGGTGCTGCCAAGGGTGACTTTCTTGAGCATGAGGATCTCCTTGTTGGATCGCGAAAGGACGAAAGGGTTGGAGGGATCTCGATCAGCCGGCGGTTTGCCCGCCGTCTACGGGGAAAGCAATGCCGGTAATCCGCTTTGCTTCGTGCGAGGCGAGGAAGGCGACCGCGTCGGCGATGTCTTCGGGGTCGCATTGCTCCCCGCCATCGAGCCACGGGGCGGCGCGCATGACCAGTTCCCAGTCGATGTTCTCGGGCGGTGCGGCGGCGACCATCGGGGTCTTCACGCCCGTCGGGCAGACGCAGTTGACCCGCACGCCTTCCTTGGAAAACTCCAGAGCCAGCGCCTTGGTCAGCCCGACCACGCCGTGCTTCGAGGCGGTATAGGCGGAATTGAAGGGAATGCCGACAAGCCCTGCGGCCGAGGCCATGTTGACGATGGTTCCGCGCCGCGCGACCAAGTGGGGCAGGGCTGCGCGGGCCATCAGGTACGTGCCGGTGAGGTTGATCGTGACCACCCGGTCCCAGCGTGTCTTGTCGAGGTCTGCGACGCGCCCGAAATCGAGCACGCCGGCAATGTTGCACAGCACGTCGAGTCCGCCGTGCAGTTCGACCGCCTTGGCGACGATGGCGTTGCACGAGGCTTCGTCGGCCACGTCGAGCGGCATGGGCGTGGCGGCGTCGCCGATCGAGGCTGCTGCTGCTTCGAGCCCCTCCACGTTGCGGTCGCCAATCACGACCCTGGCCCCTTCGGCCGCCAGCCGCTGGGCCACGGCCAGGCCGATGCCGGATGCGGCACCGGTAACTACTGCGGATTTGCCTTCGAAACGCACGTTCACTCTCCCAACTTGTGATTCCGGCCCTGCGGCCGATTCCGGGTTCTGCCTTGCGTCATGCGGCTACGCGTTTCAACCATGCACGGCATGGCCATGCCGAAAATGCGTTTCGATTCGGCGATGGCGCCAACGTAACAGATAGAAAATGGAGGATGCCCGATGCTGTCATTGCAGGAGATTTCCGATCGGCTGGAAATCCAGGATCTCTTCGCGCGCTACACATACGCGATCGACGAGCGGAACTGGGATGCGCTGGACGATGTCTTCACCCCCGATGCGCGGATCGACTATTCCGAGACGGGGGGCGAGACGGGTTCCGTCGCGGAGATCAAGCGCTGGCTGCCGGTCGCGATGGAACGTTTCCCCCGCTACCAGCACATGGTCGCCACGACCAAGCTGGAACTGAGCGGGGACGAGGCGAACAGCCGCACGATCCTGTTCAACCCGATGGTCTACCGGAAGGACGATGGGACCGAGCAGGTCTTCTTCATCGGCCTGTGGTACCGCGACAAGCTGGTGCGCACGGACAAGGGCTGGCGCATCGCCGAACGCTACGAGGAAATGGGTTACGCTCACAACGCACCGGAAATGCCGCCGGTGCCGGGCCTGGCGGACTTGTCCGCCTAGCCCCCGGCAACCGGTCGGAAGAGGCGGGGGTCAGGCCGCCTCGGTCCAGGAAATGAACGCGCTGATGTCGGTCAGCTCGCCCGGCTGGCGTCCGGCCTTGCCGAGGTGGTGGGCGGTCAGCTGGGCATTGCCGGGCAGCGGGCGGATCACTTCGAACACGCGGTCGTATTCGGTCCGGGCGATCTTCCACACGCCGCCGACCCGGCGGTATTCGTCCTTGTAGATGGCGCTGCCGACCGTGTGGGTCTTGTGTTCGAGGTTGATGAAGATGTCCTCGAGGTACCAGATGCCCGTCGCGGTATCGAGGCCGGTCAGCGCGATTTCCGGCATGTGGCCATGATGCATGGCCGCCGCATTGGCGTGGAAGCTGTTGGCGAGGAATTCGAGCATGTTGTCCTTGCCCGTCAGGTTCACCCGATAGTTTCCACCGCGATAGTCGACATAGATGTCGTCGGTGAACAGTCCCGCCAGCAGCGCCGTATCGGCAGTGTCGATCCCGCGGAAATAGCGGTGCTTGAGCGTGCGGATGTCTTCGAAGTCGGACAGTTGCTGCAGGGTGTAGGCCATTTCGTCTCTCTCCAGAGGTCCTGTTCTTTGCGCCCCGGGAAGGAACGCATCGGCAGGCTTGCCGGGCGCGTTCGCCCATTGCGGCGTGGCGAAATATATGCGCATCATCATGCCTCGCTTGCAACGCATATCGCAAGATTCGCCTGAGCGTTGTTGGCCTAATCAGAAAATTATGTCCGGGAGACGACGCAGTGATCCTCAGCTTTCCGCATTTCGGTATCCACGTTGGCGATATCGACGCCTCGACCCGCTTCTATGTCGACGGGCTGGGCTTCAACAGGTCCGATAGCGGAACGGTGGACACGGTCGGCCAGTTGCTGGGGATCGAAGGCGCGCAGGTCCGCACCCAGTTCATCGAGCATCCGGCTGGCGGGCCGCGTATCGAACTGTGGTCCGTGACCAATCGCGAGGCTGCCGGTTCCACGGACCCCGGTCCGGCCAACCGGCACGGGCGGCCGCACTTGTGTGTGGTGGTCGAAGACCTCGACGCGGCGGCGGCGCGGATCGTCGAATACGGGGGGCAGCGGCTGGACGAAAGCCGGGGTGACCATGGCTATGCCGACATCATGTTCTGCGCCGACCCGGACGGCACGCGGATCGAGCTGATCCAGGTGAAAAGCGGGTGGACCGGCTATGCCGGACAAGGCGCCGATTGACGGCCCCGGAGGTTCAAAGTAAGTCCTTCCTTACAAAAAGTGAGTGGGAGAATTGCGATGGCGACGGTGTCCGACCGTCTGGCACCGGCGCCGCAAGCCGGACGCTGGCCGATGGCCCTGAGAGGGTTCCTGTGCCAGAACGTTTCCATCGGTTGCGCTTTCGGCGGATTCGGCGTGACGGTGCTGCCCATCAAGGAGAAATTCGGGGTCGATAGCGGCACGGCAACGCTCGGCCTGGCATTGGCGGTGCTGGCCATGGGGCTTGTCGCGCCTCTGGTCGCGCGCATGATCGGCCGGCTCGGCCTGCGCCGGACCATGCTGTGCGGGGCCGCGCTTTCGGGTCTTGGATACGTTGTCCTGGCCTTTGCGCCGAACATCTATGTCGTGCTTGCCGCCTATGGCCTGCTGATCGGGACCGGAGTGGCGATGTTCGGCCCGTTTCCGTCGAGCGTGCTGGCCAGCAACTGGTTCCAGCCCCATCCAGGGGCCGCGCTGGGTTTCGTCAACATGCCCGTGCTGGTGGCGGTCGTGCCGATGGTGGGCGTGGCCCTGATCGCCAGCCATGGCCTGCCGGCGCTCTACCTCTGCCTGGCCGCTTTCCATCTCCTGCTCGTGCCGGCCGTGCTGGGTGTGGTCGATGCGCCCGCCGTGACGGCGGAACAGCATGCGGCCCATACCCACGGGCACGAGGCAGGCGAGGTGGCGCCGGGTGCCTGGACGATCCTGAAACAGCCGATGTTCTGGGCGATCATCGCCGGAGGGGGCGGCATTTCGGCGGCGGGCATCACCGGCGTCTCGCATCTCGTCGCCATCGGCATGGAGCAGGGCCTGACCGGAGGGCAGGCCGCGCTGCTCCTGTCGGTCATGGGCGGGGCGAGCATTCTCGGCTCGCTGGCGGTCGGGGTGATCTGCAACCGGATCGGCGCGGCCAATACCCTGGCGCTGATGGGTGGCGCCCTGGCTGTGAGCTGGGCGGCGCTGTTCGCCACTACGTCCTATCCGTTGATGATTGCCGCCACGCTCGTGATCGGCGCTGGCGGGGCAGGCGTGTTCCCGGCGTCGAACATGCTGGCTGCGGAGGTCTTCGGGCCGTCTCTGCTGGCGCGCGTCATGGGACTGTTCGGCGTGTGTACGCTGCCGCTCACTTTCCTGTTGCCGCCGCTGGCCGGTGTATTGCGCGACGCATCGGTCAATTACGGCCCGGTCGTGTCGACTCTGATCGCGGGCTGCGCCGCGGTCACGATCCTGTTTCTCGTAACCGCGCGCGTGGTCGCACGGCGCGAACGTGCCGCGATCGCGGCATTCACCTGACGATAGCAAACCAGAGGAGGCCTTTGTGGCATATCAGATCGATAAAGACGGCACGGTGGACCTTGGCGGGCGCACGTTGCCGGTGCCCGGCGGCGTAAGCAAGGAAGCCCAGGCTTTCCTCGCGACGCCGCCATGGGGCGATACGCCGCCCCCGCCGGCCGACGGGCCGATCCCGATGTGGGTCCTGCGCCCGCATGTCGATGAACAGATGAAGCTGCTGAACGGCATGGCCCAGCAGTTCTATCCAGTCGATCTCGAGCCGATGGAAATCGGCGGCGTGCCTTGCATGATGGTGCGGCCCAAGGAGATTCCGGAGGAAAACAAGGGCAAGGTCCTGATGAACCTGCACGGGGGTGGCTTCGTGCTGGGCGGCGGCTCGCTGATCGAGGCGATCCCGATCGCCGCGACGGCCAAGGTTCCGGTGATCGCGGTCGATTACCGCCTGGCGCCGGAGCATCCCTATCCGGCGGCGGTCGACGATGCGGTTGCGGTCTACAAGACCATGCTCGACTACCACACCCCCGACCAGATCGGCATCTACGGCTCTTCGGCGGGAGGTTTCCTCACCGGCCAGACCATCGTGCGCCTCCAGCGCGAAGGGCTGCCCCTGCCGGCCTGCTGCGGTGTATTCACTGCCGGCGGCGATCTGACCGATCTTGGCGATACGGCGCAGATATTCACGCTGATGGGGTTTTGGGGCGAAGGTATCCTGCCGGTCGATCACGAAGTCAGCGAAATCCGTGCCTACGTCGGCGGTGCCGATGCGAACGACCCGGGCGTTTCCCCGATCCAGGGCGACCTTTCCGACTTCCCGCCGACCCTGCTGGTAAGCGGGACGCGCGATGCCGTGCTGAGCGCGACCGCATCGTTCCACCGTGCGCTGCGCCGGGCCGGGGTCGATGCCGACCTGTTCGTTTACGAGGCCATGCCACATGCCCACTGGTACATGGTGCACCTGCCCGAAGCGCGTGAGGCGATCGACGTGATGTCCGCCTTCTTCCTTAAGTATCTCAAGGGCAAGCAGGCCTGAGCCTGCGCAATCATTCAGTTTTCAGGAGAATTACGATGGGCCGACTTTCCGGCAAGGTAGCAATCATCACGGGCGGCGCGCGCGGCATGGGCGCGGCAACCAGCCGCCTGTTCGCGGCCGAAGGCGCCAAGGTCGCAATTACCGACGTGCTGGAGGCGGAAGGCACCGCGCTCGCCGCGGAACTGGGCGACGCCGCGCGCTTCTATCGCCACGACGTGACCGACGAGGCGGCATGGGCGGAAATCGTCAAACAGGTCGAGGCCGATCTCGGTCCGGTCGACGTGCTGGTCAACAATGCCGGTATCCTGATGTTCAGGAGCCTGCTGTCGACCACGCTGGAAGATTACGAGCGGGTCCTGCGAGTCAACCTGATTGGCGAGTTCCTCGGCATCAAGGCGGTCGCGCCGGGCATGATCGCACGCGGCAAGGGCTCGATCGTCAACATTTCCTCGGTCGATGGGATGAAGGGCGCCAACGGCCTTGCCGCCTATGCGTCCAGCAAGTGGGGCGTGCGCGGGTTGACCAAGGTCGCCGCGATGGAGCTTGGCCATCGCGGCATTCGTGTCAATTCGGTCCATCCCGGCGGCGTCGACACGGTCATGACCAACCAGAACAATTCCGCCCGCGAGGAAGTCAACCAGCGGTTCGGCAATGTCCCGCTACAGCGTGTCGGCGGACCGGAAGAAGTCGCGGCGGCTTCGCTGTTCCTTGCCAGCGATGATTCCTCCTATCTCGCGGGCGCGGAAATCGTGGTCGATGGCGGCATGATCGTCGGTCAGTATTACGAAGGGTTCCCCGGCGCGCCGGGAGTGCCGGAAGCATGAGCGGGTCGCTCGCCGGCCGCCGTGCGCTGATTACCGGATCGAGTTCCGGCATCGGCGCGGAAACCGCCCGCTGGCTGGGCCGTGCGGGTGCCTCGATCGTCCTCCATGGCCGCAATGCCGACAAGGTTGCCGCCATGGAGGAGGAACTGCGGGCCAAGGGCGTGGAGGTCGCCAGCGTGATCGGTTCGCTCGACGATCCGGACGCCGCCCGGGCGGTCGCCAGCGAAGCGTTGCAGATCGGGCAGATCGACATCCTGGTGAACAATGCCGGGGGTTCGGCTTCGGGCGGCGGCAACGCCCAGTGGTTCGAGGCGAGCGCGGAGGAATGGGACACCACCTTCCGCGCCAATGTCCTGTCCACTGTCGCGATGACGCACGAGATCGTCCCGGCGATGAAGGAACGCGGTTGGGGCCGGGTGATCCAGAACGCCAGTGCCATTGCCGACAACCCGATCTCGACCATTCCCGATTACAAGGCGGCGAAGACGGCAGTGGTCTCCTTCACGATCAGCCTTGCGATCGCGTTGCGTGGCACCGGGGTCACGTCCAACGCGGTCAGCCCGGGCCTGACGGTGACCGAGAACCTGCGCGGGTGGATCGAATCGCTCGGTGCGGAGCACGGCTGGGGCACGACCTGGGAAGAGATCGAAAAGAACGCGGCGGAACAGATGTTTCCGGCCCTGGTCGCCCGTACCGGGCGGCCCGAGGACATCGCCCGGGCGATCCTGTTCTTCGCCGAACCGGGCGCGGACTTCATCACTGGCCAGCACTTGCGCGTCGATGGCGGGATGGCGCTGGCCTGAGACGGAGACTGGAGGGAACAGGCAATGTCCGACGTGACGGACGAGAAGGGCGTTTCGCTCGGCCAGCGCATGATTCCCTGGCCAAGATCGATCAGCCCGGAGGCGGTGGCCGCACTCAAGGCCAATGCCGAGATGCCTTCGCTGCCGATGCCGCCAGCGTCAGACAAGGATGCCTGGCGTCAGGCGATTGCACATGTCGATGGGGTTATGGCCGATCACTATGCGG
Organism: Novosphingobium sp.; assembly: GCA_028697875.1. GTDB lineage: Bacteria > Pseudomonadota > Alphaproteobacteria > Sphingomonadales > Sphingomonadaceae > Caenibius. The sequence continues at coordinate 9,611 of JAQVEQ010000016.1, forward strand.
CGGTTCCAGATCCCGCGATCGCGGTGGAAACCGGCATGTTGGCGGGCGTCATGGTCCATCGTGCCTTGCCTTCGGGTCGGTCCGAAGGCGACCGGCGGCTCTATCTCGAGATACACGGCGGCGGCCTGGTCTTCGGGGGCGGCACATTTTGCCGTGCCGGGGCTGCGCGCGAAGCGCGGCTGCATGGCGTGGAAACGCTGGCGGTGGATTATCGGATGCCGCCAGACCATCCATTTCCCGCAGCGCTGGACGATTGCCTTGCGGTCTATGCCCACGAAGTGGAGGCGCGCGGTGCGCATAACATTGTAGTCGGTGGCGGGTCGGCGGGCGGGAACCTTTCCGCAGCGCTCATGTTGCGCGCGCGCGACGAGGGGCTGCCCTTGCCGGCCGGGCTTCTGCTCTTGTCGCCCGAAGTGGACCTGACCGAGAGCGGCGATACCTTCGCAACCCTGCTGGGTCTCGACCCTGTCTTGAAGGGCCCCTTGCAGGAAAGCATCGCGCTCTATGCCGATGGGCATCCGCTCGATCATCCGTATCTTTCGCCGTTATTCGGCGATCTTGCCGGGTTCCCGCCGACCCTGCTGCAATCGGGCACGCGCGATCTGTTTCTTTCGAACACGGTGAGAATGCACCGAGCCTTGCGTGAGGCGGGCGTCGAGGCGGAACTGCACGTGTTCGAGGCCATGCCGCACGGGCGTTTCTTCGCCGGGCCGGAAGACGAGGCGCTGGAACGCGAACTGGCGCGCTTTGTCGCAGGCTGCTGGAAATCGTGATAGGCTGACACGTATTGGACGGCGCAGGAGACGCCGCAACCTGAGGAGAAAGCAATGCTTCGCATAACCCTGCCCGATGGCGAAGGCTCCGATCCCTACAGCTTCGCCGCAAGGACTTACGCGACGGAAATCATGGCCGCGGCGGACAAGTTTTCCAAGGCGGTCTACCAGCATTCGATGCTGACCCTGCGCGAGTTCGAAGGCGCCCGCCTGCGCATCGCCCAGATCAACGGCTGCATCGTCTGCCAGGGGTTCCGTGCCGCGCGCGATGCGCGTTCGATGTTCGCGGCGACCGGCCTGCGTCCGGCGCACATGGTGTCGGACAACGGCCCCGCACCGGACGAGGAGTTCTATGACGCGGTGGAGGACTGGCGCAATGCGGGCGTCTTCAGCCCGCGCGAGCGGCTGGCCATCGAATATGCCGAACGTTTCGCCGAAGAGCCCAAGGTGCTGGCCGAGGACGAGGGCTTCTGGGAACGGGCTCATGCCCTGTTCTCCGACGCGGAACTGGTCGACCTGTCGCACTGCGTTGCGGCGTGGATGGGCCTGGGGCGGATCGCCCACGTGCTCGGCTTCGACAGCGTCTGCCTGCCTTTCGCCGAAGCGGCGGAATAGCGCGACAATGCGGGCGGTGGCCGGCCCGGATCACTCCGGGTCGATGCCGTTGTCCGTGAAGAAGGTGGTTGCGTTAATCATCCCCGCCTGGGTGAATCGGGCAGCGTCGGGATGGCTGGCGAGCCACACGGATGTGCGTGCGGTTTCCGCAGGGTCATGCGCCTCGCCGCCCTTGCCGATGGCGTCGGCCTGTTCGCCCATCACGGCACGCAGGGTGTCCGTCATGGTGAAGCGCGGTTCGATCAGGAAGGCTTCGATCCCGTCCTTGCCGTGTTCGAAATTGATGTATTCGGGGATCTTGTTGAAGGCCGCCTTGGGCGCATTGTAGAACAGCCCGCTGGTGCCTGCTGGCGGGATGGAGGACGACCAGGTCGTCATGAAGATCATCCGCCCGCCGCCTTGCGCGATCATGTGTTTCAACACTTCGCGGCTCAGGTGGAACTGGTTGGTGAAATTGCCCGTCACGGCGCGTTCGCCATCTGCGAGGTCGGCCTCCATGATCGGCTGCATGATGACCGGCCCCTGGTAGATGCCGTTGTTGACCAGTACATCGATCCGCCCGAACCGTTCGAGCGTGGCGGCGATCGCCGCATCGATCGATGCGCGGTCGAGCAGGTCGAGCCGCGCGCCAAAGCCGGTGCCGCCTACCGCTTCGATGGCCGTGACGGTTTCCTCGATACTGCCGGGCACGGCACCGCCGCCCATGCCGTCATGCCGCCCCTGCCCGGCGGCCAGGGTGCGCCCGGTGACGGCGACGGCAAAGCCCGCCTTGCCGAATTCCAGCGCGATCGCGCGGCCGATTCCGCGCGTCGCGCCGGTAACGAGTACGACTTTCTGCATGAATTCCGGCCGTCCGATCAGTATTCCATCTTCGCCGGTACGCAGAGCGCGCGCAATTCGTCGCTCGCACCGTCCCACGGTTCGTCGAAGCCGATGGCGACGGAGCTGTAACCGAGTAGCTGGCGCAGCGTCTTCGAGGTGCCTTGCATGACTTGCGGATCGAGCACGAGCGGGAAGTTGATCATCGGGCGGTGCCACGGCGGGCAATAACCGGCGATCACGCCCGCGCGTTCGCGGTCCTTCGAAGTGTTGGCGCCCGCGCCGTGCAGCAGCTGGTCGGAATAGACGATGATCGACCCGGCCGGAGCTTCGGCGGCGACGGATTCGTAGTAGGTGTCGCCGCTCATATCGATATTGCCCTTCAGCAGGTGGCTGCCGGGCACGACGCGGGTGGCGCCGACTTCCTCGTCGAATTCGTCGAGGCACCAGATCACGCGCGACTGGGTCGGGCGGTCGAAGTGGTGATAGCCGGTGCTGCGGTCGAGGTGGATGAACTGTTCGCCGCTGCCGGGGCGGGTCAGGTTCGCGCCATAGGAATGGACGAGATAGCTTTCGTCGAACAGGTTCGGCCCGAGGATGTGCTTGGTGAATTCCAGCGCCAGCGGGTGTTCGAGGAAATCGCGGAACCACTTGTGGCGGTTGGGCAGGCGCGAAAGGCGGCGGTTCTTGTCGTCCGGGTCGGTGTAGAAGCGGCTGACGCGGTTGATGTCGATCGCTTCCTCGCGGGCGATTTCGTCCACCAGGACCTGCCGCGCCTCGCGCCATTCGCTGTCCGACAGGACGCCGGTGACGATGGCATAGCCGGCCCGGTCGATATCGGCCTTGGCCTGTTCGACGTCGCGCGTGGGTTGGGGGAGCGGGCCGTCGAACGCAATTTTCACGTGCTTGCGTTCGCGCGGGGTGATTTCCTTGTACTCGCCCATTTCGAGGGCATCGCCAACGGCCATCTTTCTCTCCTTCGGACTTCTTTGTTGTGGTCCCGGCCGGGGCCGACTGTCTTGCCATTGGCGCTGCAAGTCACGTCGTTATGCGGAGGAATCCGCAAGGCCGGAACAGGCCGCGAAGCTACCAGTCCGGAGATATAACTGCAACAGGTGTTGTGAATATTTGCGCTGTTCCGGACATGGGTTATAGGGGGTGGCATGGAACAGGGAATTGCAGCGGGACGGGTGCCTGGCCCCAGGCGCAGGGGGCGCCCCACGGCGGAAAATTCGCGCCTCAAGACCGCGCACCTGCTGGCCGTGGCGCGGGACATGTTCGCGGAGCTTGGCTATCGCGCGGTGACGATGCGCAAGGTCGCGGCCATGGCGCAGGTTTCCACCCGCACGCTCTACGACCGCTACTCCGACAAGCTCAGCCTGTTCGAAGCCTGTCTCGATTTCGGTTCGGTCGAATTTCCCAGGATCGCCCATGAACCGGGCGTGCCGGCCGATGCGGCCTTGCGGCGATTCGCGGCGGCGCTGGTGCGGACGGTGTCGGCCGACAGCAGTGTCCGGCTATCGATACTGGTGTCGCGCGAAGGTGTGGAATTTCCGGAACTGGTCCGCGCGGTCGATGCGGTTCAGGACAAGTACCTCGTGCGCCCGCTGGCCGCCTTCATGCGCGATGCCGGACTGGCGCGGGACAAGGGGGAGGAACGGGCCAAGCTGTTCCTGGCGATGGCCTTTGCGGAATGGCAGCGGCGCTTCAGTTTCCTCAAGCCCTTGCCGAAAGGAAAAGAGATCGAACGTCATGCGGAACTGGTCGTGGACCTGTTCCTTCACGGCGCGATGAACGACGTGGGAGAAAGCAATGAGTGAAGGCAGATTGGATGGCCGAGCGGCGCTGATTACCGGTGCGGCGGACGGGATCGGATATGGCATGGCGCGGCGTTTCGCCGCCGAAGGGGCGGCGGTTCTGGTCGTCGATTTCGACGAGGAAAAAGGCAGGGAGGCCACGGCCGACCTTTGCGCCATGGGTGCGCGGGCGGAATTTTTCCGTTGCGACGTGACGAAGAAGGACCAGGTCGTCGGTGCGGTCGCCGCCTGCGTCGAGAAATTCGGTTCGATCGATATCCTGGTGAACAATGCCTATCGCGGGGCGGGCTACAGCCGGATCGAATTGAAAAGCGACGAGCTGTTCGATGCCTGCATGCACATGTGCCTCTATGCGGCCAAGTGGTCGATGGAGGCCGCTTTCCCGCACATGCGCGCGCGCCAGTGGGGCCGGATCATCAACGTCGCCTCGCTCAACGGGGTGAATGCCCACATGGGGACGGCCGAATACAACGCGGGCAAGGAGGCCCTGCGCGCCTATACCCGCACTGCCGCGCGCGAATGGGCGGGCTATGGCGTGGTTGCCAACATCATCTGCCCGGCGGCCGCCTCGGCCAGCTATCGCAAGTTCAAGGAAATCGCGCCCGACGTTGCGGCGGCGACGGCGGCGGCCAACCCGATGGGCCGCATGGGCGACCCGGAAAAGGACATCGGCGGCGTCGCCCTGTTCCTCGCGAGCGAGGATGCCTGCTATCTCACCGGCAACACGTTGTTCGTCGATGGCGGCGGGCACATCAACGGGGTTCCCTGGCTGCCGGATCTCGGCCCGGATAGCTGAGCTGGGCAAAAATTCCCGGGGCCATGCACATGGCGTGGCCCCGGGCTAGGCAGGGTTCGGTAAGATCAGATCGTCTTGGTCTGGCCGCCGTCCACCATCAGCGTCTGGCCGGTGACATAGGCGGCCGCATCGCTGGCGAGGAAGACGACGGCAGCGCCGATGTCCTTCTCGCAATCGCCGATCCGCCGCAGCGAAACCTTTTCCAGCTGCGCGGCATAGGCTTCGGGATCGTATTCGGCCCAGGCCTGCACCCCTTCCGAATTGGCGAAGGGGCAGACCACGTTGACGCGGATGCCGTCCGGGCCCCACTCGTTGGTCGCGACCTTGGAGACCGCGCGGATCGCTTCCTTGGCGGCGGCATAGGAGGCTTGCGTAGGCTGCCCGGAAAAGCCCACGCCGCTGCCGAAATTGATGATCGAGCCCTTGCTTTTCACCAGGTGGGGGTGGGCCGCCTGCATCAGTATCCAGGTCGGCCAGAATCCGGTGTCGAACGCGACGTTCGCGTCTTCGCGGGTCTGGTCCATGAACATGAGCTGGCGCGAAGCCTGCGCGGCATTCACCAGCGTATCGAGCTTGCCGAAGCGTGCCACCGCCGTGTCGACGATCGTATGCAGTTCGTCATGCCGGGTGAGGTCTATCGGCATGAAGACGACTTCGCCGTAGGCGCGCAGTTCCTCTTCCGTCTTGCGGCCCAGTTCCTCCTCGCGGTCGACGATCAGCACTTTCGCCCCCGCTTTCACGAAAGCCGTGGCGACGCCCTTGGCCACCCCGCGCGCGCCGCCCGTGACGATGGCCGCCTTGCCGTCCAGTATCATCATGTCCTCTCCCATGTCCTGTCAGTCGAACCAGGCCCCGCCGTTGACGGTGACCGTGCTGCCGGTGGCGAAGCTGCCGTCCGATCCGGCGAGGAATGCCACCGCGCCCGCCACTTCGTCGGGGCTGGCGAGCCGCCGCATCAGGCTGTCGTCGGCGACCGCCTGTTTCACCTCTTCGGGCAGGCCGGCATAGATCGGGGTTTCGACCGCCCCGGGATTGACCGCGTTGACGCGGATCCCGCGCCCGGCGAATTCGCGCGCCATGGCGCGGGTCATGCCGATCACCCCGGCCTTGGCGACACAATAGGGGACCGGCCCGTTGCCTTTCACCGCCGCAGTCGAACCGATATTGACGATCGAACCGCCGATGCCTTCTTCCGCCATCAGCCGCACGGCCGCGCGGGTGCAGCGGAAGGCGCCGTTCAGCGTCACGTCGAGCACACGCAGCCAGCCGGTATCCTCGCAATGGATCGTCTGGTCGGCGAACACGTCCTTGCCGGCGGCCTGCTCGGCCTGTGCGACATAGTACTTGTCCATCCCGTCGCCCGGTGCGGTGCCGATACCGGCATTGTTGACCAGCACATCGATCCCGCCGAACGCCGCCTTGATTTCGGCGAATGCCTTGTCGACCGAGGCGCTGTCGGTCACGTCGCAGGCAAGCCCGATGTGCGGCGCGGGCAGCACGCGGGCTGCCCCTTCGCCATTGAGGTCGAGCACCGCCACTCGCGCACCTTCGGCCGCCAGCCGCTTTGCAATGGCTTCGCCGATGCCCTGGGCGCCGCCGGTGACGGCCGCGCGCAATCCTGTGAGCCGTTCCATAGCGCTACCCTCAGTCTTCGACTTCGGGGCGCCAGGGCACGCCGTTGATGTGGCCGCCGCCATCCACGAACAGCGTGTTGCCGGTATAGTAACCGGCCCCGTCGCTGGCGAGGAACACGGCGATCGGGCCGATGTCCTTCTCCGCGTCGCCGAAGCGCCCGGCGGGGATGTTCTGCAGCAGCGCCTTGGTCATTTCCGGGTTGGCGTCGAAATAGTCGCGCGCCTGGGGGCTGAGCGCGGAAGGGCAGATGGTGTTGCAGGTGATGCCCAGGCCGCCCCATTCGGCCGCGGCCGTGCGGGTCAGGGCGCGGACCGCTTCCTTGCTGGCGTTATAGGCCGCAGTGAAGAGATGCGCGTTGACGCCGTTCAGCGAGCCGAGGTTGATGACCCGGCCGAAGCCTTGCTGCTTCATCGCCGGGAAGGCCGCGCGCATCGCCCAGAACACGGAGAAGTAATTGAGGGCGAAGGAGTCCGCCATGTCTTCGTCGGTATGGTTTTCGAGCTTCTTGGGGAAGCTGCCCCCGGCATTGTTGACGAGGATTTCCAGCTTGCCGAAGCGGCCGGTTACGGCCGCGATCATCGCGTCGACCTGTTCGCGCTGGGTCACGTCGGTCTGGACGAAGAAGCTTTCGACCCCGTGCGTCTGGCGCAAGTAGGCGCATTCTTCTTCGCCCTGTTCGACTTTGCGCTGGGCGATCACGATATGCGCGCCTGCTTCGGCCAATGCCCGTGCGATGCCCTGGCCCACGCCCTGGCCGCCGCCGGTTACGAGCGCCACGCGCCCTTCAAGGATCCTGCTCATTTCTCTTGCCTCTTTTTCTGTCAGCTCAGTGTCGGATAATCGGTGTAGCCGCGGGCGTCGTCGCCCTCGCCGGTATAGAAGTTGGCCTTGGCCGCGCGGGCCAGCTCCGCCCCGGTGCGGAAACGTTCGACCAGGTCGGGGTTGGCAATGAACAGGTAGCCGAACGACACGGCATCGGCCTTGCCCTCGGCCAGCACGGCCCTGGCCGTTTCGAGGTTGAGTCCGTTGTTCTCGATCACCGGGCCGGACCAGTTGGCCTTGACCATGTCGAGCGCGTCGAACCCCTGGTTCGGGATGTGGATCAGGTGGCAATAGGCCAGGCCCATGCCGTCCACCGCCTTCAGCAGGGTGGAATAGGTTTCCTGCGGGTCGGCGTCGTCCATCCCGTTGAGCTTGATGCCGGGGCAGATGCGGAAGCCCACCCGGCCCGGCCCGATCGCCCTGGCCATGGCTTCCAGCGTTTCGACCACGAAGCGGACGCGGTTTTCGGCCGGGCCGCCGTATTGGTCGGTACGCTGGTTGGAATTGGAGGACAGGAACTGCATCGGCAGGTAGCCGCTGGCGCAATGCAACTCCACCGCGTCGATCCCCGCCCGGCGCGCGTTTTCCGCCGCGCGGACATATTCCGCGATGACCGAAGGGATCTCGTCCGTTTCCAGCGCGCGCGGGGGCGCGGTCGGCACCGGCACGCCGTCCGGCCCGGGGATCGGGTCGGGGCAGGGGATGGCGGACGGGGCGACCGTTCCGGCATCCGGATCCTTGTTGGCCTGAACCGCCGCGCGGCCGACATGCATGATCTGCATCGCCAGCTTGCCACCTTCGCCGTGGACGGCATCGGCAACGGCGCGCCAGCCTGCGACCTGTTCCTCGCTATGGATGCCGGGCGTGCGCCAGTAGCCCTTGCCGGCGGGGGAGGGCTGGGTGCCTTCGGTCACGATCAGCCCGGCGCCGGCGCGCTGGCGGTAGTATTCGACCATCAGTTCCGTCGGCACGTCGCCCGGCCCGGCCCGGTCGCGCGTCATCGGCGCCATGACGATCCGGTTGGCAAGTTCCAGGTCGCCCAGCCGGACGGGGGAGAAGATATCCGCGCCCATGGTCAAGTCCGCACGCGCGGCTTGGGTAGCGGGTGGCCCCGCCGCATCGTTTCGATGAACTTTTCCAGCGGCGCGGGATCGGCCACGGGTGCATCGTTCGGCTCGCCGACCCGGGCCCAGTATTCCTTGTAGCTCGGGAACAGGTCGTGGAAGCTGCCGTGATAGGGCTGCTCGCCCGGCCAGCGCATCTTGCGATCGCCGATCGGCGGCTTGTTGAGGTCGGTCGCATACCAGTAGAGCGGAAGGCGGCGGCGGAAATACCAGCGGCCGTCGATCCGTTCGTACTTGTCGAAGTACATCATCTGCATGATGACCCATTCGGGGCCGGTTTCATGCTCGTTCTTGGAATAGACCACGCCCTGCGCATGGTCGGGATCGTCGAAGTCGATGATGTGCCCGCCGATGTGGTGCGAAGTGCCGTCGAACTGCATCGAGTGCGTTTCCTCGAACCAGTCGCGCAAGTCCTTGCGGCCGGACTTGCCGCCGCCGACGCGCACGTCCTCGGGGAACAGGTTCACCCAGGCGTCCGAATCGCGCATGTCGAGCGCCAGCGAATATTTCGCCGCGAGCTGGCGGATCGCGTCGAGCGATTCCAGCCGGTCGATCCGGCGTAAAAGGTCTTCGTTTGCGCTCATCGTCCTCTCCATTCGGTGCGGGCATAACCAGAGGTGCGCCTGCCGTGGCGGCGCATCGTGTGCGCAACATTTCCCTTGGCCGGCGATTGCTTTGAATGGCAGAATGGCTCAAAGAACATGGCAATCAGGATCACATGCCAAAGCACCTTTCCATCCCCGCTCCGCGCGTCGCGTCCATTCCGGTCGCGCGAGAGCTGTTGCGCTACGTGGTCGAAGCGGGCGACGACGCCGAAGCGCTGGTGCGGCGGGCCGGGCTTTCGCATCCCGCGCGTGCGATCCTCGATCCCAGGTGGACCGGGCAGCTGTCGCGCATCGAATTTTCCGCGCTCTATGCCGAAGCGGCCTGGGCGCTCGATGCCCATGCCGCGCGGCAGGAAGGGCGCGAACCGCTGGCCAAGCCGGAATTCGACCTGCTGTGCCAATGCGTCGTGACCTGCCGCACGCTGCGCGACGTGATCGCCCGCGCCACCGCGTTCGAGAAGATGCTGGTCCCGCGCATGGGCGTGCTGGAACTGGTCGAGGAAGAGGGCGTCGCGGAATTCCGCATGGGCACGTTCCGGACAAAGCGGAACGTCAGCGCCTATGTCTCGGACCTCACTGGGCTGTCGACCCATTACCGGCTGTTCAGCTGGCTGATCGGGGAAGACATCCGCATCCTGTCGGTCGGTTTCCGCTATCCCCGGCTGGTCAGCCGCGAATGCGCCTCCCGTCTGATGCTGCACCCGGTCATTCATGGCGCACCGGAAAATGCCTTGCGCTTTTCCGCCCATTACCTCGACCTTCCGGTCGTCCGCACTCCGGCCGAGATGGAGCGGCTGCTGCAGCGTTTCCCTTTCGACCTCGAAGAGATTCTCTCCAAGGAAGCGCCCCTGTCGGAACGGGTCCGGGTGGTGTTCCATTCGGCGCTGGCGCGGGGGCAGCCGCTGCCGACCGGGGCCGCCATCGCCCGCCAGTTCCACGTCAGCCCGGCGACGCTCAAGCGGCGGCTGGCGGGCGAGGGGCTGACACTGCTCGACCTCAAGAACGCTTGCCGTGGCGACCTTGCCCGGGCGTTGCTGGACGACCATGGCCTGTCGATCGGCGATATCGCCCAATGGGTCGGGTTCAGCGATTCGACCACGTTCAGCCGGGCCTTCCGCCAATGGACCGGCCAGTCGCCGGGCGCGTGGCGCGGGCGGGACCTTGCGGTGGAAGGCGAGCCTCTTACCCACTGATTCCCAAGCAGCGGACGCTCCGGCCTTTCGGATGCGGAGCGATTTTCGGCCGCGATCACGCAAGTGAGGGTTGCACGGGCGGGCAAAGCGCGTGACAAACGCCTTCAATCGACCGGCACGGGATTCGCGGGGCCGGAAACGGAACATGGGGAAGAGGAATTACGGCATGAGTGCCAGCCAGACGCAGACGCGCGAAGTATCCGCGGTAGATGGTCTGCCCGAAACGTCGGAACTGATCCGCAAGATCGTCGGAGAAGGCACGGTGCCGGGCATCGCGCTCGCCTGGCAGGTGGACGGCGGCCCGATCCACTACGACGCCTGCGGCGAACTGGCCTTCGCATCCGGCAAGCCGGTGGACGAGCGTTCGATCTTCCGCATCTTTTCGCAGACCAAGCCGATCACCGGCATCGCGGGCATGATGCTGATCGAAGACGGCAAGATCGGGCTGGACCAGCCGCTGGGCGAGATCCTGCCGGACTTCGCCGACATGCAGGTCGTGATCGACGGGGACGAAAGCAAGACGCGCCCGGCGGCAGGCCCGATCACGATCCGCCACTTGCTGACCCATACCGCCGGGTTCGGCGGGGTCGGCATGACCTTTGCCGAAACCTATGCCCGCCACGGCATCAATCCCGGCACGCGCGACCGTGTGCCCGGCCCGGGGCAGGAGCCCACGCCGACCTTGCTGGCCGAAATGGCCGGGCGGCTGGCGAAGCTGCCGCTGGCGGTCGATCCGGGGACGCGCTTCGACTACAGCGTGGCGCTGGATGTGCTCGGCTTCGTGGTCGAAACCGTTTCGGGCAAGCCGTTCGAAACCTTCCTGAAGGAACGGCTGTTCGACCCGCTGGGCATGGCCGACACGACTTTCACGATCACCGATGCGCAAGTCCCCCGCTTCACCGCCCTGCCCGAGAAGAAGGGCACGATGTGGACCATGGCCGACGATCCGCAATATTCGATGTATGCCCGGCCCTACTACCCGGCGGGCGGTGGCGGCCTGGTGTCCACCGCGCACGATTATGCGCGCTTCGCCGCCATGCTGCTGAACGAAGGCGAACTGGACGGCGTGCGGGTGCTCAAGCCGGAAACGGTGCGGCTGGCCCGTTCCAACCTCCTTCCCGCAGCGGTCACCCATGTCGACCTGCCGCTGGGCAAGACCCTGCCGGGCGCCGGTTTCGGCGCGGGCATGTCGGTGCAGGTCGAACCCGGCTTCGTCGATCCCGAAGGCATGTTCCAGTGGCCGGGCGAAGTGCCGGCGGGCGTGTTCGGCTGGCCGGGCGCGGCCGGCACGGCCTGCTGGATGGACCCGCAGCGCAAGTTCTTCGTCCTGATGCTGTGTCAGTTCTGGCCGTCCTGGCTCAATGCGATGATGCGGCCCGACGTGATTGCCGCCGCCTATCGCGACCTTGCCCGCATGGGCTGACTTCCATTCCCGACCGAAGGAAATAGACCGATATGACGCTGGACCCGCTTGCGCAGGCGACGGACGTGGATTTCGAACCCCGGCTGGGCTCGCCCGGCAACGGCGTGGTGATTACCGGCGGCGCGTCGGGCATCGGCCTTGCAACGGCCCATGCGCTGGCCGCCGTGGGCCGTCCCGTCGCCTTGTGGGACATCAATGCCGAAGGCGTGGCCGCCGCCGCCGATGCCATTGCCCGGCGGTTCGGCGTCAAGGCGATCGGCCAGGTGGTCGACTTGCGCAATCCGCAGGCGATTGTCCCGGCGGCCATGGCCGCGCGCGAGGCGATCGGCACGGTCGGCGGGATCGTCCATGCCGCGGGCACGGCGGAAACGACCGGGATCGACGGCGTGACGCCTGAAAACTGGGATTCGGGCATCAGCCTGCATGTCCGGCCCATCGTGCTGATGACGCAGGCCTTTCGCGAAGACCTGCGCGCAACGCCGGGTGCGGCCATCGTCGCCCTGTCGTCGATCAACGCCACGCTCGGCAACGGGCTGATCCCGATCTACAGCGCGGCCAAGGGGGCGGTGATCTCGCTGGTCCATTCCATGGCCGACGAACTGGCGCGCGACGGGATCCGCATCAACGCCGTCAGCCCGGGGCAGATCGACACCCCGATCATGGCGCCGACCAAGGCCGCGATTCCGGGCGTCTTTGAACGGCGTATCATGCTTGGCCGCATGGGCAACCCGGAGGAACTGGGCCGGGTGATCCGCTTCCTGCTGTCGGACGAGGCGAGCTACATCACGGCGGTCGAAGTGGTCGTCGACGGCGGGAACATCAATTCGCCACGTCAATAAGGACGGGCGGCATATCGGGGAGAAGGCGCAATGGGCACTGCGGTCGAGGCACTCTATTCGCAAGTGGCCCGTTCCGGCCCCCCGCTGTTCTTTCCCGATCCCGAAGTCCCGGCGGTCTTCAATTTCGACCAGGGGCTCGCCGCGCCGGAGACGTTTCCGCGCGGCGACCTGCTGCGGATCGCGAAGCTGATTCTCGACCGCGACGGGGCCGATCCGCTCGATTATTTCGATCCGGATACAGGATACGAGGAACTGGTCTTCGGATACCGGGGCTTGCGCGAACGGCTGGCCGAACGGATCGCCGTGCGGCAGGGGCGCAAGCTGGGGGCGGATGGCGTGATCCTGACGTCCGGTTCGGTGCAGGGGATCGCGCTGGCGGTGAACGGCTATGTCGATCCGGGCGATGTCGTGTTCGTGGAAGCGGCTTCGTTCCCCTATGCCTTGCGCTACATGGACATGGCGCGGGCGGAAATCCGCACCGTCCCGGTCGATGGCAAGGGGATGGACGTCGCCGCGCTCGAAACGCTGCTGGATGCGGCCGTGGCCGAAGGGCGCAAGGTCAAGATGGTCTACACTATCGCGACCTTCCAGACGCCGACCAACACGGTGATGCCGCTGGACCGCCGCAGGCAGTTGATCGGCCTGCTGCGCCGGCACCGGTTCATCCTGATGGAAGACAACGTCTACGGCGACTTGCGCTTCGCGGGCGAAGAGGTGCCGACCCTGCTGTCGCTCGACGATACCGGCCGGGTGATCCAGTGCGGCAGCTTTTCCAAGACGGTTGCCCCCGCGCTGCGCATGGGCTGGATCGCGGGCGAAGCGGCGGCCATCGCCGCGCTGGCGGCAGTGCGGCAGGACCTGGGCGTGTCGCAGTGGACGGCGCGCATCCTGGCCGAATTCCTCGCCGAAGGGTTGATGGAACCGCACCTCGCGCGGGCCAACGCCGTCTATCGCGCCAAGGCAGCGGTTGCGGTCAGGGCGGTGCGCGAACATTGCGGCGACTACGTGAAATTCGACGAGCCGGAGGGTTCGTTCTACCTCTGGCTGGAAATCGACGACCGGGTGGACTGGGACCGCGCGGCGGAGCTTGCGGCCAGGGAAGGCATTTTCTTCCGTCCGGGCGAACGCTTCACCAGCGGGGACGACAAGCGCCAGTTCCTCCGCCTTGCCTACAGCCATGTCGGGGAGGACGTGATCGCGAACGGCATCGCCCGCCTCGGCCAGATCCTGAAGGAGTGTGCCTGATGGCCGATAGCGGTTTCGCGCTGACCCCTGCCCAGCGGGAGTTCCTCGATACGGCGCTGGCGTCGAACTATAGCGCGTGGGTCGGGGCCCGGGTGGCCGGGATCGATCGGGGCCATGTCCGGATGACATTCCGCCCGCGCGCCGAAATGCTGACGCCGTGGAACACGCTCAACGGTTCGGTGATGAACAGCGTGGTCGAAATCCCGTCGTTCGTCGCCCTGCTGACGGAACTGGCGGAAGGCGAATTGCCGGTCACCAGCGACATCTTCATCCAGCACGTCCGGGCGATGCCGGGTGATGCCGAATACGTTCTGGAAGGCCGCCTGCTGCGGCGGGGGCGGACCATGGCCTGGACCGAAGTGACGGCCTCGGTCGATGGCAAGGCGATCACTTATGCGCGGGTGACCAAGAGCATCGTGGCGCGGCAATAGTCCGGCGCGCAGTCAGGTTCCGGGGATCGGTTCTTCCGTCACCCAGTCGATCTCGGCCTTGA
>JAQVEQ010000189.1 GCA_028697875.1 Novosphingobium sp.
CTATCACTATGCGCCCTATGAGATCACCGCCTTGCGGCGGCTGACCGCACAGTATGGAATCGGCGAGGCCTTTCTCGATCGCCTGCTGCGCGAGCGGCGCTTTGTCGATCTTTTCGCGGTGGTGCGCGGTGCGCTGATTGGCTCGGAAGCCAATTATTCGATCAAGTCGATGGAAGCCTTCTATGGCCGTGTGCGCGAGGGTGAGGTCAAAACCGCCGGCGGCTCGGTCGTTGCCTATGAGCGCTGGCGCGAAACCGGCGAACAAACGATCCTCGACGAGATCGAAGACTATAACCGCATCGACTGTATCTCGACCGAGGAGCTGCGCGACTGGTTGGTGAGCATCCGTCCCGCCGCGCCCTGGCCGGTGCTGGCGGCCGATGCCGGCGACAAGGAAGTCGAGGAGGACGCCGATACGCAGGCCTTGCACGCGAGGCTTGCCGCATCCGGTCTGCCGCAGGAGCGGCAAGACATGTTGTTCAACCTCGGCCTGTTTCACAAGCGCGAGGCCAAGCCCGCGCAATGGGCGGTTTTCGACAGCGCTGGCAAGGACGAGGACGAGCTGATCGACGATCTCGATGCACTGGCCGGTCTAGAAGCCATTGATCCGGCAGAACCCGTCAAACGCTCGGTGCTGCGCCGTTATCGCTTTCCGCTCCAGGAGACCAAGCTGCGCGCCGGCCGCAAAGCGACCGTCCCGGTCGTCGACGGACCGCCGGCCACGGTCACCATCGAAGAACTCGACCGCAGTGAGCGGATCATCGCGATCAAGGCGGGGGCGGCCAAGGCGCATCTTTTGACCGATCGCCTGACGCTCCACCCCGACTGGCCGCTCAATACGGACGTCATTGCCGCGGCCCTGCGCGATGTGATCGACGATCAGTGCGGTGCGCGCCGCCTGACGGCGCTCGATGATCTGCTGGCGCGCACGGCCCCGCGCCTGGTGACGGGGCCGCGCGCCGATCTGCTTGATGGCGCCGATCCCTTGACCGGCACGATCGCGGCGATTTCCGCCATGGATGGCACCGTGCTGCCCATCCAGGGCCCGCCGGGAACCGGCAAGACCTATGTGACCGCACGGGCAATCCTTGCGCTGGTGCGCCAGGGGCACCGTGTTGGCGTGGCCTCGAACAGCCACGAGGCTATCCGCAATGTGCTGATGGGGTGTCTTGCCGCGCAAGATGATGGTGACCCTGTTCCGGGCCTGTGCATCGGGCACAAGGTTAGCGGCGGCGAAGATGGTTATCCGGACGACTGTTTCGGCGTCATCCGCTCGACGGCCAATGACGATTCCCTCTGGAGCCGCGCCCATGTGGTCGGCGGCACCGCCTTCTTTTTTGCCCGGTCGGAGCACGAGCAGGCACTCGACTGGCTCTTCGTCGACGAAGCCGGGCAAGTGGGGATGGCCAATATGGTCGCCATGGGGCGCTGCGCGCGCAACATCGTCTTGGTCGGCGATCCGCGTCAATTGCCGCAGGTCATCCAGGGCGCTCATCCCGATCCGGCCAACCTTTCCTGTCTCGAGTGGATGCTGGGCGGGCACGCCACTATCCCGCCCGATCGCGGCATCTTCCTGCCGGTCTCACGCCGCATGCATCCCGATGTCTGCGGGTTTATTTCGCGGCAGGTCTATGAAGGGCGGCTCGTTAGCGCGCCCGATACAGCCCTCCAGGCAGTCCGCGGGACGGGCTTTCCTGAAGCTGGCGCTTTCTGGGTGCCGGTCGTTCATGAGGGCAATGCCCAGATCGCAGCCGAGGAAGTCGCGGCCATTCAGGCGGCGATCGACGATCTGCTCTCGGGAAGCTGGACCGACAAGGATGGGACAACGCGCGCCCTTGAGCCCGCCGATATCATCGTCGTTGCGCCCTACAATGCGCAGGTCAATGCCCTGCAGGACGCCTTGCCCGCTGGCATTCGTGTCGGCACGGTCGACAAATTCCAGGGGCAGGAAGCACCCGTCTGCCTGGTGTCCATGACCGCCTCCTCGGTCGAGGAAACACCGCGCGGCATGGATTTCCTGTTCTCGCTCAACCGCATCAACGTCGCTGTCTCGCGCACCAAAGGCCTCGCGCTCGTCTTCGGCGCACCGCGGCTGCGCGAAGCAAAATGCGACACCGTCGAACAGATGCGTCTCGTCAACACGCTGTGCGCATTGCCTGAATTTGGAGAGTTGTGAATGTGGACGGATATTGAGGCAAGCCTCGATAAGAACGAACAGAGTAAACCCTCACCGCTGCGGCGAGCGATTTTCCAGCTCATCCGCAGCTCGGACCTCCGCCCGGGCCATGGCACCCAATACATGGTGTCGTTTGAGTTCGGCGAGGGCGAACGGCTGCTATGGGAAATCCGGCAGCCAGAGAACTTTTACCTCCACACCAAGTTTAAGTCCTGTGTTGAAGCGAAGGGATTTACCGGAACCCCGAAGCCCTATCAGGAAGGCGGAGGCGGCCGGATTTCGGCTTTGGATAACAGATGGGCATTCGATAGAACGGATTGCATTCTCATACAGATCGAGAGCGCCGAGACCCTGCGCCGGCTGATCGCGGTGCTGTTGCAGTCCGGCGATGCGCTGATGCTCAATCCGGCTGCGATCACGCGCTGGATCGAGCGGCTGCGCCATTTCTTTCCCGCCTTCGACCGTTTCGATCCGCCCGATTCGCATTTCGATGAGGCGGAGCGGACCTACAAATTGGCGATTGCCGCCGAGCTCAGGACGGCGATCGAACAGGCCGGTTCCGACCAGGAACTGGCCGATGCCGTCAACACCGCGCTGGCCAAAAGCAATCTGCTGCAATGGCGCGCTTATTGGCCGATGTCGCCCAAAGGCGACGCCGATCGCGAGCAGCTCTGGCCGGCCTTGCGCGCGCTTGTCGACGCCGCGCTTGGCGCAGCCGACGGTCACGCCTCGGCACTGGAGACCTTTGTTGACGCGTGGATTGCGGCTGTTCCGGACGGCAAGCCTGATCCGGCGCGGCAGATCGCCGAATTCCTGTTCCTCCATCTCGCTCCGCACGAAGGCATCTATATCCGCCATTCGGTGCGCCAGGATCTGTGGCTCGAAGCCGTCGGCAGCCGCTTTCCCGATCATGCGTCGATGGCCGACACCTACCGCGACGAATGGCGCTTCATGCAGGCCGTGCGCGCTGCTTTTGCGGACCGGGGTCTGGCGCCGCGCGACATGATCGACGTGCAAAGCGCGCTGTGGATCGTCCACAATTACAAGGAAGAAGATGTGGCGACCTTTTCGCGCGATGCGATCGAGGCGGCGATGGACGCCTATGACAGCTACCGCCAGTCGGGCGAGCACGCCGCCATCTTCGAAGCCTTTGGTGAGCCGCGCGACTATTGGGTGCGCTCGACACGCGCGCGACCGGGTCGGGTCTATCCCTCCAAGCCGATCGTCGGCTTCCTGCGCGGCAAGACGCAGCTCAATGGCGGGTGGGGACAGAAGGCCGATGCCGCCGCCCAGCTCCACAATGCAGGTTACATCATCGTCGATGCCGATGACGCCCCGGTCACCCCGCCCGAGCGCTACGAGCATCTGATCCGCGACGCAGATCGCATCCGGCTCTGTGCGCGAAACTATTATGTCGAACCGGCGCGTGAGAACGGCGCGGCAGACATTGCAATCCGCGCCGGTGACCTTGGCCGCGACATGGGACTGCGCGACGCGTTCCCGGCGATCTGCAGCGCGCTTGGCGGGGAGAAATTTCAGAAGCTCGCCAATGTCCCCGCGCCCTCGCACACGTTGCCAAATCCTAGCAGTTCCACCGTCTTCACCTACCAGCTCGCCTCAGCGGAAGGGCACCAAATCATGACCTTTGAACCGATGACCGCGATGCCGGCGACCACCAATCTCATCCTTTACGGCCCGCCCGGGACCGGCAAGACTTATGCCACGGCCTGGGAGGCCGTGCGGCTTTGCCTGGGCGATGCCGCAGCCGAACCACTGCGCGGTGACCGCGACACCCTGATGGCCGAGTATCGCCGTCTTGCCGGCGAAGGACGGATCGAGTTCGTCACCTTTCACCAGTCCTTCGCCTACGAGGATTTCGTCGAGGGGCTGCGGCCGACGACAGGAGTCGAACAGGAAGGCGACGATGAGGCTGCCAGCACTTCGGGTGGCTTTAGTCTCAAGCCCCATGCCGGCGTGTTCAAGATCATCAGCGAGAGAGCGCGGCTCGACACCGGCGATGCGCCGGCCAAGCGGCTCGATCGCTCGCGCCCGATCTACAAGATCGCGCTCGGTCAGCGCGGCAGCCAGGAAGAGCGGATCCGCGCAGGGCTCGATGGCGGGCTGATCCATCTCGGCTGGGGCGGAGATATCGACTGGTCCGACGAGCGCTTCGATGATTTCGAAGAAATCCGGAAGACGTGGAATGACGAGAAGGATCCCGACGCATCCGGCAAGGACCCCAATATCGAGATGCTTTACGCTTTTCGCTCCGGCCTGCAGGTCGGCGACTATGTCGTCATCTCCGATGGCCGTGACAGCTACCGTGCTTTGGGCCGGGTGAGCGGCGAATATTATTTCGATGCCGACGCCGATTTCCATCCGCATCGACGTCGCGTCGAATGGATCTGGCGCGATGATAATGGCGCCGAGCGCGCCCCATTCTACGCCCGCAATTTCCGCCGCCAGTCAGCCTATCGGCTTGATCCGGACCGGATCGACTGGGATGCGCTCGAAGCGGTGGTGATCGATCCCAATGCCGAGCGGCCGGTAGCCGGCGCGCGGCCGCATGTCCTGATTATCGACGAGATCAACAGGGCCAACATCTCCAAGGTGTTCGGCGAGCTGATCACGCTACTCGAAACCGACAAGCGGCTCGGCTGCGAAAACGAAGTCCGGGTGCGGCTTCCCTATTCGGGGACGAGTTTCGGCGTGCCGGCCAACCTGCACATTATCGGCACCATGAACACCGCGGACCGGTCGATCGCACTGCTCGACACCGCCTTGCGCCGCCGCTTCACCTTCCGTGAGCTGATGCCCGATGTCGAAGAACTGCGCCGGGCGCTGGCGACCAGAGGGCTTGATGCCGCAAATCTTGAGGGGATCGATCTGTGCAAACTGCTGCACACGATCAACGAGCGGATCGAATATCTCTTCGATCGCGAACACCAGATCGGCCACGCCTATTTCACCGGCTGTCGTGGCCGCGCCGATGTCGAAGACGTCATGCGCCACAAGGTCATCCCGCTCTTGACCGAGTACTTCTACGAGGATTGGTCGAAAGTCGCCGCGGTGCTCGGCGATGGCGACGCCGCCAATGGCTCCCATTTCCTCGAAGCGCGGCGGCTGACGGCGCCGGCCGGATTTGCCAACGATGAGCTGGGCGGCG
>JAQVEQ010000190.1 GCA_028697875.1 Novosphingobium sp.
CTTGACCAGCGGCAGGTTGATCCGGTCGAGCAGCGGCGACCACAGGAACTTGAACGAATAGGCGAGGCCGATCAGCGAAAAGACGCCCATCGTCTCCAGATCGACCTTGGCGTCCGACAGCCAGGCATAGAGCGTGCCGAGCAGGAGGGCGTAAGGCAGCGCGCTGGCGAAGCCGAACAGCGCCATGAAGCCGGTCTTGCGGTTGCCGAGCGAGGCCAGGACCCGCCGCCAGCCCGGTTTCCCGCCCGATTCAGCGGCTTCGCTCATCACCTCATACTCCCCGGCTTGGTAAGGACGCTGAATCTAGCGCCGAATTCGCGGTTGGAAAGGCGGCGGAAACGTCCTGTCCCCGCTTTCGCACGGCGAAACTCGCGTATAAGGGCAGGCCATGGCCGAAAACCGTCGCAGACCCGCCCCTCCTCCCCGCCCGCGCAAGCCGGCAAAGGCCGCGCCCGCCCCGCGTGACGAGGCCGCACAGCCCAAGCGCGAAGGCGAACGGATCGCCAAGCTGCTCGCGCGCGCGGGCGTCGCCAGCCGCCGCGAGGTGGAACGCATGATCGGCGAAGGCCGCATTGCGCTCGACGGCCAGGTGCTGGAAACGCCCGCCACCGTCCTGCCCAGCCTCAAGGGCGTGACCGTGGACGGCAAGCCGGTGGCCCGCGCCGAAGCGGCCCGCCTGTTCCGTTTCCACAAGCCGTCCGGGCTGCTCACCGCCGAACGCGACCCCAAGGGGCGGCCGACGATCTACACCGCCCTGCGCAACGCCCTGCCGAAGGACACGCCCCGGCTGATGCCGGTCGGGCGGCTGGACTTCAACACCGAAGGGCTGCTGCTGATGACCAACGACGGGGAGCTCAAGCGGGCGATGGAACTGCCCGCCAGCGGCATCCCGCGCACTTACCGCGCCCGCGCTTTCGGCGACGTGTCGCAGACGCAGCTGGAAGACCTCATCGAAGGCATGACCATCGACGGCATCCGTTACGGCCGGATCGATGCCAACCTGGAACGGCGCACGGGCCGCAACCAGTGGATCGAACTGACTCTGACCGAAGGCAAGAACCGCGAAGTCCGCCGCGTGCTCGAACATCTCGGGCTCGAAGTCTCGCGCCTGATGCGCACCGCCTACGGCCCCTTCGTGCTGGGCGACCTGCCGCGCGGCGCGGCCGACGAGATCAAGCAGGCCGAAGTCGAACGCTTCAGGAAATCGCTCGCACGCGGGGGCGGCCAATGAGGATCGTTGCCGGGGAATGGCGCGGGCGCAAGTTGCAGGCCCCCGCAGGCGACGTGACCCGCCCGACCGCCGACCGCACGCGCGAGACGCTGTTTTCGATGCTCGCCAGCCGTCTCGGCAGTTTCGACGGCCTGCTGGTGGCGGACCTGTTCGCCGGGTCCGGCGCGCTCGGGCTGGAAGCCCTGTCGCGCGGCGCGGCCGAAGCGGTCTTCGCCGAACAGGACCCGGCCGCGCTCCGCGCCTTGCGCGCCAATATCGCCAATCTGCGCGCGCAACAGCGCTGCGACGTGCGGGCAACGTCGGTCCTCGCGCTTGGCCGGGCCAAGCGCGCGCCCGACCTCCTGCTGCTCGACCCGCCCTATGCCAGCGGCGCGGGGGCGGTCGCGCTGGACAAGCTGCGGCGGCTCGGCTGGATCGCGCCGGGCGCGTGGATCAGTGTCGAAACCGCGCGCGGCGAAGTGCTGGACGTCAAGGGCTTCGAAGTGGACGCCACGCGCGACAGCGGCAAGGCGCGCCTTCACCTGCTGCGTCCGGCGGCTTGAACCATGCGCCAATGTTCCCTAGTTGTTCGCACGTGACGCATTCCGACAATCCATCGAACACGCCCGCCGGGGCGGAAGCGGAAGCCCCCTATCTCAAGGGGCTCAACCCGCCCCAGCGCGAAGCCGTGCTGTCCACCGAAGGGCCGGTGCTGATGCTGGCGGGCGCGGGTACCGGCAAGACCGCCGCCCTCACCACCCGCCTCGCCCATCTCGTCGCCACCCGGCGCGCATGGCCGAGCGAGATCCTCTGCGTCACCTTCACCAACAAGGCCGCGCGCGAAATGCGCGAACGGGTCGGCCACCTGATCGGCCCGGCGGTGGAAGGGATGCCGTGGCTGGGCACGTTCCATGCGATCTGCGCCAAGATGCTGCGCCGCCATGCCGAACTCGCCGGGCTGGAATCGAACTACACGATCATCGACACCGACGACCAGTTGCGCCTGCTCAAGCAGATGATCGTCGAACAGGGGCTGGATGAAAAACGCTGGCCCGCGCGCCAGTTGGCCAGCCTGATCGACCGGTGGAAGAATCGCGGGCTCAACCCCGACGATCTCGACGCGCTGGAGAACGAAAGCTACGCCGAAGGCAAGGGGCAGCAGTTCTACCGCCTCTATCAGGCGCGGCTGAAGGCGCTGAACGCCTGCGATTTCGGCGACCTCATGCTCCACATGCTGAACATTTTCCGCAAGCACCGCGACGTGCTGGAACAGTACCAGCAGCGTTTCAAATACGTCATGGTGGACGAATACCAGGACACCAACGCCGTCCAGTACCTCTGGCTGCGGCTGCTGGCGCAAGTGCGCAAGAACATCTGCGTGGTGGGCGACGACGACCAGTCGATCTATTCATGGCGCGGCGCAGAAGTCACCAATATCCTGCGGTTCGAAAAGGATTTTCCCGGCGCGAAAGTCATCCGCCTGGAACAGAACTACCGTTCCACGCCGGACATTCTCGGCGCGGCTTCCGGCCTGATCGGGGAAAACAGCCAGCGGCTCGGCAAGACGCTGTGGACCGAAAGCTCCGGCGGCGACAAGGTGCGCGTGATCGGCGTGTGGGACGGGCCGGAAGAAGCGCGCCGGATCGGCGACGAAATCGAACGGCTGGAACGCGAAGGCGCCCCGCTCGACCGGGTGGCGATCCTCGTGCGCGCCCAGTACCAGACTCGCGAATTCGAAGACCGCTTCATCCAGATCGGCCTGCCCTACAAGATCATCGGCGGCTTCCGCTTCTACGAACGGGCGGAAATCCGCGATGCCCTCGCCTATCTGCGCGTGATCGCCCAGCCGCAGGACGACCTGGCGCTGGAACGGATCTACAACCAGCCCAAGCGCGGGCTCGGGGCCAAGGCGCTCGAGACCATGCGGGCCAAGGCGCGCGAACTGGGCGGGCCGCTCTATTCCGGCATGCTGGCGCTGGCCCAGGGTGACGGCATGCCGCCGCGCGCGCGCAACACCCTCGCCGCGCTGGCTGGCGATTTCACCCGCTGGCGCGAACAGGCCGAGGAACTGAGCCCGTCCGAACTGCTGCGGACAGTACTGGAGGAATCGGGCTACAACGCCATGTTGCAGGCGGACCGCACGCCGGAATCCGCCGGACGGCTGGAAAACCTGTCCGAACTGGCGCGCGCGATGGAAGACTACGCCACGCTGGGCGATTTCCTCGAACATGTCAGCCTGGTGATGGACAACGACGCGGCCGGGGACACGGAAAAGGTCACGATCATGACCATCCACGCCGCCAAGGGGCTGGAATTCGACCATGTCTTCCTGCCCGGCTGGGAAGAAGGCGTGTTTCCCAGCCAGCGTTCGCTGGACGAAGGCGGCCTGGCCAGCCTGGAGGAGGAACGCCGCCTCGCCTATGTCGCGATCACCCGGGCGCGGCGGCGCTGCACGATCTTCCATGCGGCCAACCGGCGGATCTACGGCCAGTGGACCAGTTCCATCCCCAGCCGCTTCATCGAAGAACTGCCCGATGCCCACGTGGAAACGGAAACCACGCTGTCCGGCGGAGCCTCGCTCTGGCGGGCCAACTGGTCGGAACGGGACGATCCCTTCGCCCATGTCGCGCGGGACAAGCCCCAGCGCGCGCAGAACCGCGGCCCCGGCTGGCAGCGCGCCGCCTCGGCGCATTACGATCCCGCCCCGCAGCGGGTCAAGGAACCGACCCGCAGCGCGGCCAGCTTCGCCGCCAAGCCGCGCACCGACATCGCACCGGGCGCGCGCGTGTTCCACGACAAGTTCGGTTACGGCAAAGTGGTCGGCCAGGAAGGCAACAAGCTCGAAGTCGAATTCGAGAATGCCGGCCGCAAACGGGTGATCGACAGCTTCGTCAGCCTGGCCTGAACCTTCGCACCGGGACGCAAGCGGACTTTCGCCTTTCCTACACGCCGCGTGCCTGCCAGAACCGCTGCGGTTCCTTGTCTTCGTGGCTGGCGCAGTAAAAGATCCGGGAAAGTGTCAAGCTGACATATCCGGATCAAGATACTGTAACAGAATGATAAATTCCCAATCCGGCTGCTTGACACGGTGTCAAATGTGTCAAGCAGCTCCCGGTCAGGCGCCGCCCTTCCCGCAGGCCAGTTCGGTCACGCATTCGTAGAGCAACTGGGTGCCGCGTTCGATATCGGACCAGTGGGTCCATTCGTCGGGCGCATGGCTGATGCCCTTGACGCTGGGCACGAAGAACATCGCCGCCTTGGTATGATTGCAGAAGAACTGCACGTCATGGCCCGCGCCCGAAGGCATGACCTTGTAGCTGTACCCCAGTGCCTTGGCCTTCCCTTCGATCAGGGCCATCAGGCCGGGATCGCAATAGGCCGGCTCCAGCCAGCTCATCCGTTCGTATTCGAAATGCAGCTTGTGCTTGCGGGCGATGGAGGAAAGCACCCGCTCGCACGCTTCGGCCAGCGCCCGCATCGTCTCTTCCGACAGGTCGCGCCCGACAATGGTGAAATCGACCTCGCCCGGCACGGTGTGCGGGAAGCCCGGCTTGCAGGCGACATGGCCGATGGTGATGCGGCTCTTGTCCGTCCCTTCCTCGTCGATGATGCGCTGGATCTCGTGCGCGAAATCGACCATGCCCATCAGGGCGTCGGCCCGCATGTCCATCGGCGCGGTCCCGGCATGGTCGGCCTTGCCGATCATCCGCACCTTCCACTTGAACACGCCCGAAATGCCCTCGACCACGCCGATCGTGGTCTTTTCCATGTCCAGCACCGGCCCCTGTTCGACATGGAGTTCGAGAAAGGCTCGGATCGTTTCCGGGCGGCGATAGGCGTGGAGCGCCTTGTGATAGTCGAGCCCGGCGGCGGCCATCGCATCCTTGAGGCGATAGCCGTTCTCGTCCGCCGCGCTTTCCAGCCATTCCAGCGTCAGGTGCCCGGTCATCGCCTGGGCCCCCAGCATCCCGCCGAAACGCCCTTCCTCCTCGCTGGTGGCGATCACTTCCACCGGATAGTCGGGCACGATCCCGCTTTCCTGCATGGTGCGGACGACTTCCAGCCCTGCCGCCACGCCCAGGACGCCGTCGAAAATGCCGCCGGCCGGCACCGAGTCCAGATGCGAGG
>JAQVEQ010000191.1 GCA_028697875.1 Novosphingobium sp.
TCGGAAGGGCAGGTGACGAGCAGCGCGACTTGCCGGTCGTGCCGGGTCGGGCCGAACAGATCGCGCGCCCGGTCTTCCAGCCGCTTCTCCCCGGCGAAGAATTCCGCTTCGTCGCATACCGGCAAGGCCGTCCGTCCGCTCAGGACGCAGAGCGCCGATCTCACAACCGCAAGCGTCGGCAACACCCGGCTTTCCAGCCGGCCGAGCGAGGACAGCCCGCGTGCCATCAGCGCCTGCTGCAGTTCGCGCAGGTCGTGATGACGGAACGCCAGATAAGCCGCCAGGTTTGCCGCGCTCGGGCGGAATTCCGGCTGGATGTCCCAGCGCTCCCAGCCAGCCAGACGCGTTTCGCATCCGGCGCCGATTTGCGCGATCAATTCCTCGATATTCTCAAGCAGCCTGGCGGGCTCCGGCATGCCGACTCCTGTGACTTTTGGGGCCAAGCCTGCTTGCGGGCGCAGTGTGACGGTTGTGTGACGCGCCGGAGGTTAGCGGACCAGGTCCTGCGTGATCCGGTTTTCCAACGGCTCGCCCGCTTGCGCAGCGGAGAGGTTGGCAATGGTGGTCCGGGCAATCGCGGTCAGCGCTTCTTCGGTCAGGAAGGCCTGGTGCCCGGTGACCAGCACGTTGGGAAAAGTCAGCAGGCGCTGGAACGTGTCGTCCTGGACGATTTCGTCCGAAAGGTCGCGGAAGAACAGGTCGCCCTCCTGTTCGTACACGTCGAGCGCAACCCCGCCGACCTTGCCGCTCTTGAGGGCTTCGATCAGGGCGAATGTATCGATCAGGCCGCCGCGGCTGGTGTTGACCAGCAGCAGGCCGGGCCGCGCCGCTTCGAGGGCGGCGGCATCGATCAGGTGCTTGCTCCTGGGGGTGAGCGGGCAGTGCAGGGTGACGATCTCCGCTTCGCGCAGCAGTTCTTCGCGCGGAACATAACGCACGCCGGCTTCCAGCAAGCTCTGGTCCTCGACCGGGTCCGAAGCCAGCACGTGGCAATGGAATCCCACTTGCAGGGTTCGCGCGACGATCGCACCGATCCTGCCGGTGCCGACCACGCCCACGACGCGGTGATGGAGGTTGCGGCCGACCAGCCCGTCCAGTGCGAAGTTGTTCTCGCGCGTCCTGGCCCACGCGCGGTGTATCTTGCGGTCGAGCGCGAGCAGCAGGCCGATGGCGAACTCGGCTACGGCATGCGGCGAATAGGCGGGCACCCGGACCACCGTGATATCGAGCGCCGCCGCGGCCGCGAGATCGACATTGTTGAAACCGGCGCAGCGAAGCGCGACCAGCCTGATGCCGAGGTCCGCCAGCTTTTCCAGAGTATCCTTGTCGAGCCGGTCGTTGACGAACACGCAAACCGCGCCGCATCCGGCGGCCAGCGTTGCTGTCGTGGCGTCGAGATCCGCGTCGAAGAACACGAGTTCGTGCCCGTGATCGGCATTGGCGGCCGAGAGATACAAGCGGTCGTATTTGCGCGTTCCGAATATGGCGACCCGCATGTCTCTTTCTCCAGGCAGCGATCGTGCAGTGGCGGCCAGTCTAACACGACTGTGCTACGGTTGAATTGTCCGGCATGTCACCGACCGTGCGGGCCGCTCGACAGACAGGGTGTAGGGCTGCAGCGGGTCGTCCGAACGGTAGACGAAACCGGGCGCTGCCGGACTTTCCCAATCGCCGACAGTCATGCCGCCGCCATCGAGACGCTGCCATTCCCCGGCATCGGGAAAGGCCGCGAACCAGTGGGCGTGTTCCGCGCGCCAGGCGGCCAGGGCTGCGACGTGGTCTTCCAGGGCAGTGTCCCTGTTCTCCCAGTCGACCCAGGTAATCGGGTTGTCCTGCGCATAGGCGTTGTT
Organism: Novosphingobium sp.; assembly: GCA_028697875.1. Taxonomy (GTDB): domain Bacteria; phylum Pseudomonadota; class Alphaproteobacteria; order Sphingomonadales; family Sphingomonadaceae; genus Caenibius. The sequence goes on from JAQVEQ010000191.1 coordinate 1,851, forward strand.
GTTGCCTTGCTGGGTTCTGGCGAACTCATCGCCGGCCGTCAGCATTACGGTGCCGGTGGAAGCGAACAGGGTGCCGAGCAGCGCGCGCAAGTCGGCCTGGCGCCGGGTCAGGATTTCGACATCGTCGCTCGGGCCTTCCGCGCCGTTGTTCCAGCTGAAGTTTTCGCCATGGCCGTCGCGGTTGTCTTCGCCATTGGCGTGGTTGTGGCGCTGGGCATAGGCGACCGTGTCGGCGAGAGTGAAACCGTCGTGCGCGGCGAGGAAATTGACGCTGCGGCACTGCGGCCCGAAAATGTCCGACGATCCGGCGATCCGTGTGGCGAGTGTGCCGATCCCCGCGCCTTCGTCGCCACGCCAGAAGCTGCGCACGTCGTCGCGGTAGCGGTCGTTCCATTCGAGCCAGTTGGGCGGGAAACGGCCGAGCTGGTAGCCACCGGGGCCGATGTCCCATGGCTCGGCGATCAGCACCCGGTCGGCCAGCCAGGGATCGCGCGCGATTTCCGCGAAGATCGGGGCGTCGGGGGAAAATCCCGGCCCGCGCGCCAGAACCGGGGCGAGGTCGAAGCGGAACCCGTCCACGCCGCAATGCTTCACGAAATGGCGCAGGGTGTCGAGCGCCATGCGCCGCACTGCCGGATTGGCGAAATCGAGGGTGTTGCCGCAGCCGGTATCGTTGATGAGCGCGCCGCCAGGTTCGTGCGCATAAGCCGCGTTGTCGAGGCCGCGCAGCGAGAGGATACCGCCATGGACGTCGCTCTCCCCCGTATGGTTGAGCACGAGGTCGAGAACGACCCCGATCCCTTCGGCGTGGAGCGCGGCGACCGTTTCGCGCAGTTCCGCGACCCCGCCGGGGCAGAGCCCCGGATCGAGCGCCATGGGAACGACGGGGTTGTAGCCCCAGGCGTTCCTCAGGCCGAGCGGGGGCAGGTGGCGTTCGTCGATCCACGCGGCGATCGGCATCAGTTCGACTGCCGTGACGTGCAGCTTCCTGAAATGCGCGACGACGGCGGGATGCGCCAGCGCGGCCACGGTCCCGCGCAGCCTTGCCGGGATATCGGGGTGCAGCATCGTAAAGCCGCGCACGTTGAGTTCGTAGATCAGCCCGCCGGGGGTGAAGCACGGCGGGCGGCGCAGGCATTCGGGCAGCAGCCCCGGGACCACCGCCTTGGGCACGATATCCGCCGTGTCCTCCCCGTATTGGGTCAGGCGGGTGCTCTGCACGAAACGGCTGTCGAGCTCCAGCGCATGGGGATCGACCAGCAGCTTGGCCGGGTCGAACCACTGGCCGCGTTCCGGGGCCCATTCCCCGTCCGCGCGATAGCCGTAAAGCGCGCCTTCGCGTTTGCCGGGCAGTTCGGCGACCCAGTTGTCGCCGGCGCGTTCCATCGCGATGCGCCGTTCCCGCCCGTCCTCGAACAGGCAGAGAGTTATCGCATGGGCCCGTGGCGCGCGAACCGCGAAGTGTGTTGCGCCGTCCGCAATTCTCGCGCCCGGTTCGTCGATCATGTCACCAGGGATGCGTAGAGATCGGCATAGGCCTTGCCGCTGCGGGCCCAGGAGAAATCGCACTTCATTCCGTTGCGCTGGATCGTGCGCCATGCGTCCGGCTGCTGATAGAGCGCGACCGTGCGGCTGATCGCGGCGCGCAGGGCATGGTAATTGACCCCGTCGAACTGCACCCCCGTGGCCGTCCCGGCGCCTAGCGCCGCGATATTGGCGTCGATCACCGTGTCGGCGAGGCCGCCGGTGCGCGCCACTACCGGCACGCAGCCATAGGCGAGGGCATAGAGCTGGGTCAGGCCGCAGGGTTCGAACCGGCTGGGCACAAGGATCGCATCGCCGCCTGCCTGCATCCGGTGGGCGAGCGGTTCGTCGTAGCCGATCCGGATCCCGATCCGCCCCGGGTGGCGCGCGGCTGCGGCGTGCAGCCCGGCCTCCAGCGCCGCGTCGCCCGAACCGAGCAGGGCCAGCCTGCCGCCAATGCCGACAAGGTGGTCGAGCACTTCGAGCAGCACGTCCATGCCTTTCTGCCAGGTGAGCCGGCTGACCACGACGAACAGGGGGCCGTCGTCCTGTTCCAGCCCGAACTCCTCTTCCAGCGCACGCTTGTTGGGCGCCCGGCGGGCCAGGCTGCGCAGGCCGAAACTGGCGGCGATGGAGCGGTCCGTTTCGGGGTTCCACAGCGCCGTGTCGATCCCGTTGACGATGCCGTGGACCCGGTTTTCGTGGGCCATTATCACGCCTTCCAGGCCCATCCCGAATTGCGGGCTGCGGATCTCGGCGGCGTAGGTCGGACTGACCGTGGTAATCGCACCCGCCGCCTCGAGCCCCGCTTTCAGGAAGCCGACGCCGCCGTGGTATTCGACGCCGTGCATCGACCACGCGCTGTCCGGCAGGCCGAGTTGAGGAAACACCTCCGCGCCGAAATATCCCTGGAAGGCGATGTTGTGAATCGTGATGACCGAGGCGATCGCCCTCCCGCCGTCCGCCGGGGCGAAACGGAGATAGGCCAGCGCCATCGCCGCCTGCCAGTCGTGGGCGTGGACGAGGTCGAAGCGTTTGCGCTTGATCGCGCCTCCGGCAAGGTCCGCCGCCGCCCGGCCGAACGCGGCGAAGCGGCGCCAGTTGTCGGCCCAATCGTGCCCTGCCGGGTCGGCATAGGGGCCGCCCTCGCGGGCAAAGAAGCCGGGCGCGTCGAGCACGACCAGCGGGTGATCGCCGAGCGTGGCCGACACCAGCCGGGCCGGCTCGCCCATCAGCGAGGGATAGGCGTGGAGCAACCGCCCCTTGCCGATCGCGCGCATGACCGAGGGGTAGCCGGGCAGCATGGTCGTCATCGCGACCCCGTGAGGCGCGACGGCGCCGGGCAGGGCGCCTGCCACGTCGGCCAGTCCGCCGGTCTTGATAAGCGGCACTGCCTCGGATGCGAGCGAGAGGACCGATAGCGCCATTATTCGGCCTGCAGTTTGTCGATCATCGCCTTGGTGATCAGGCACACGCCCTTGTCGGTGCGGCGGAAACGCCGGGCGTCGAGTTCCGGGTCTTCGCCCACCACCAGCCCTTCGGGAATGCGCACGCCGGAATCGACGATCACTTTCGACAGCCGCGCGTGCCGCCCGATGTTGCAATAGGGCATAATCACCGCCTGCTCGGCGCTGGAATAACTGCCCATCTTGACCCCGGTGAACAGCAGGCTGCGATAGGCGGTCGCGCCCGAGACGATGCAGTCCTGCGAAATCAGCGAGGAAATCGCCTGGCCGCGCCGCCCATTCTCGTCATGGACGAACTTGGCCGGGGCGGAGACGACCTGGTCGGTCCAGATCGGCCATTCGCGGTCGTACATGTTGAGCTTGGGCACCACGTCGGTGAGGTCGAGATTGGCCTCGAAATAGGCGTCGAGCGTGCCGACGTCGCGCCAGTATTCCTCGATCTCCTCGGCCGCGCGAATGCAGCTGCTGGTGAAGCGGTGGGCCA
>JAQVEQ010000192.1 GCA_028697875.1 Novosphingobium sp.
CGCTTCCATGCGGCGGAGGCGGAGAAGGAAGAGGATCGCGAAGCCGGGATCGAGCGGCTGGGCGGCGGGCAGTACCAGCTCGTCGTGTCCGAAATCCCCTACATGGTGCAGAAGGGCAAGCTGATCGAGCAGATCGCCCAGCTGATCGCCGACCGCAAGCTGCCGATCCTGGAGGACGTGCGCGACGAAAGCGACGAGCATATCCGCATCGTGCTCGTGCCCAAGAGCCGCAACATCGATCCGGAGCTGCTCAGGGAAAGCCTTTACAAGCTGACCGACCTCGAAACCCGCTTCGGCCTCAATCTCAACGTGCTCGACGCGCAAGGGGGCATGGGGCGCACGCCGATGGTCATGGGGCTGAAAGAGCTGCTGACCAACTGGATCGCCAGCCAGATCGACATCCTCCAGCGCCGCAGCCGCCACCGGCTGGACAAGATCGCCGCGCGGCTGGAACTGGTCGAAGGCTATATCGTCGCCTTCCTCAACCTCGACCGGATCATCGAGATCATCCGCACCGAGGACGAGCCCAAGCAAGTGATGATGGCCGAATTCAACCTGACCGACCGGCAGGCGGAGGCGATCCTGAACATGCGGCTGCGCAGCTTGCGCAAGCTCGAGGAAATGGAGCTGCGGCAGGAACGCGACGACCTGCTGGCCGAACGGGACGAGCTGGAAAAGCTGCTCGATTCCCCCGCCCGGCAGCGCACCCGGCTGAAGCGCGACCTTGGCCAGCTACGCAAGGAATACGGGGAGGACACCCCGCTCGGCCGCCGCCGCACGACCATTGCCGAAGCCGCGCCGACCGTCGAATTCAGCATGGACGCGATGATCGAGAAGGCGCCGGTCACCGTGATCCTTTCGGCCAAGGGCTGGATCCGCGGGGCGAGCGGGCACGAGCCGCTCGACAAGGAATTCAAGTTCAAGGAAGGCGACGGCCCGGCCTTCGCGCTCCACGCGCAGACCACCGACAAGCTGCTGATCGCTTGCGACAACGGGCGGTTCTATACACTCGGGTGCGACAAGCTGCCTTCGGCGCGCGGGTTCGGCGAACCGATCCGGACCATGATCGATATCGACGCCGAAGCGCAGATCGTCGACGTGCTGGTCTATCGTGCCAAGGGGCAGGTGCTGCTCGCCAGCAGCGCGGGCAAGGGCTTCGCCGCCGAGATGGACGAACTGCTCGCCGAAACCCGCAAGGGACGGCAGGTGGTCAACGTCAAGGCCGGGGTGAAGCTGGCGGTGGTGCGGGAAATCGCGCCCGAGCACGATCATGTGGCGGTGGTCGGCGACAACCGCAAGCTGGTGATCTTCGCGCTGGAGGAACTGCCGCTGCTGGCGCGCGGGCAGGGCGTGACCTTGCAGCGTTACCGCGATGGCGGGCTGGCCGATGCGACCACGCTCAAGCTGGAGGACGGGTTGAGCTGGGCCATGGGCGGGGAGACCGGGCGCACGCGGACCGAAAAGGACGTGATGCTGTGGAAGGTCGCGCGCGGTGCCGCCGGGCGCCTGCCGCCGACCGGATTCCCGCGCGACAACAAATTCTGAGGTTGCGAAGATTGAGGTTGCGGGGGCGGTGCATGACCGGCCCCCGCAGATCCTCGTCCCGGTGTCAGCCGCCGGGCTGCTGCGACGCCAAGGCGTCGCTCAGGGCCTGCGCGGTGAAGCGTACGATCAGCCCCTGGCCATCGGTGGCGAAGTATTCGCGCTTCAAGGTGACCTTCTTGCCGGAATAGTCGATCACCGCGTTCTCGCCGTCGATCGAAGCGACGTTGCCCAGCACGACGCCGTCCACGCTGCGCACCGGTGCGCCCACCTGCAGGGCGGCGTCGAGTGCCGCGGCGGCCTTGGCGGCGGCGGCTTCGACCGCGGCATCCAGGTCGGCCTTGGTCGCGCCGATCACCGGCCCGTTCGGCCCCTGGGCGAAAGAGGCGGCACCGAGAGTCGCCTTGTTCGTGCCGGTGTCGACCACCACGACATCGCCATTGATCTCGGCAATCGTGCCGACTTCGCCGCCTTGCGGGTCATAGACCGTCGCGCCGACGGACAGGGCCGCGCTCTGGTTCGCCTCGGCCGGCGCCTGGGCCCATGCGGAGGCGGGAACACCAGCCGTGGCAAGCACCGCGATTGCGGCCAGTTTCGAAAAGTTCATTACTTACTCCAATCGGTTACCTTCAGGACTTCCGTGCCGGAAAGGAAACGGGCCCGAGCGCGGGAGTGGACGCGCAACACGGCAGTGGCGAAAGTGGCGAAAAACCACGATCACCCAGCGGCAAAAGCCACCATAAGGGAGAAACCGGGTGCAATACCCGGCTTGCGGAGGTGCAGCCCAGCGCCGTAGCTGGCCGCGCCATCCCGCACAGAGCAGGAAGGCCCGCAAACCCGTTCCGTTCTGACCTGTCTACGTGTTCCATCATTAACCGGGAATGACAACCGTCAATCCGGAAAAAATGGCCGATTCTGGCCAGAAAACGCAAGGGCCTGCCACAGTCGCGGACTGCGGCAGGCCCTTGAAGAGAAGATGGGCGAGCGGGTTACTTCTTGCCCACCGGGATCGTCTTGGGCTGCTTCGCCACATCGGCAAGGCGCGGGACGTTCACTTTGAGCAGTCCGTTTTCGAGATGGGCCTCCGCCTTGTCCGCATCGGCTTCGAAGGGCAGGACGAAGCGGCGCAGGAAGCTGCCCTGGCGGCGTTCGACAAGGTGGTATTTCTTCTCCTTGTCGTCTTCCTTGCGTTCCTCGCTGTGCTCGGCCTTGATGGTCAGCACGCCTTCATGGATGTCGAGGCTGACGTCCTTCTCGTCGAAGCCGGGAAGCTCGGCGGTCAGTTCCAGTCCGGCGTCGGTTTCGGCGACATCGACCTTGGGCACCAGGAAAGTACCCTTGGTTTCCCCTGCGGCGGCCGGCAGGCTCTGCCCGAAATCCTCGAGCAGCTTGTCCATCTCGTCGCGGAAACTGACAAAGGGATCGAAGCCGCCGCGCAGCAGGCTGCGCCGGCCGAAAGGGATCAGGGAACGATATTCTGCCATTTCTGTCTCCATTTCTCCGCATCGCCGGGCTCATGCGCAGCAAAGGGGGAAGCGGCGCGGCAGCCCGGCAAGCCAGATTATCATTGGCTGTTGTTACAAGAAACGGAAATGGCGTGAATTAACGGCGCGCGCATTGACGGCCGTCATTGACGAAAACCGGATTTTCATGGGCAATGGCGCAAAGATGGATCGGCTTCGATGCGATGGATACTTCCGGCAATATTTCGATTGGAACCCGAACATTACCAGCCGTACTTGCGGGATCGGATCAGGAGCTGCCGAGCACTGCCTCAAGCAGTTCCTCGACTCGCTCGGGCCCGGGGAAGCCTTCCGCGACCCAACGGGATTCGACCATCCGCAACGTGCGTGCGACCAGTGGCCCGGCCTTGACGCCACGGGCGACGATGTCCCCGCCCTTCAGGGGCAAGGTCGGGATTTCCCATCCCCTTAGGGGTGCAATCCCGAACCCGCCGAGCAGCAGCCGGTCGACCGCGCAGGCCAGCCCTTCGCGATAGGCGAGCGCGCGCGGATCGGTGCCGTCGGCTTCCTGCCGTTCCGCGACACAGCACAGGCGCTTGCGCTGCTTGCCCGACAGGCGCAGGCGCGCGGCCACGCTGTCGGCCACAGGCTCCGCGGCCGGGAGCAGGGCGGCGAGGCGGCGCAGCGCATCGGGAGCGACCCCGGCGGCGTTCTCGTGCGTCACCAGCCGTTCCAGCGCCGCGACTTGCGGCTTGCCCGCCTCGGGCAGGACCACTGGCAAGACGCCGAGCGCGCGCATCCGGGCGACTGTGGGCGACGGGTCGGGCAGGCCGAGCAGGTTGAACAGTTCCATCGCCACCCGTTCGCGGCTGAGGCCCTTCAACGTATCGGCCATTTCGGTGCAGGCCGCTTCCGCAGCCGGGTCGAGTTCCGCCCCGAAACGCGCCTGGAAGCGGAAATAGCGCAGGATGCGCAAGTGGTCCTCGCGGATCCGTTCGTGCGGGTCGCCGATGAAACGGACGCGCTTGGCGGCAAGATCGGTCAGCCCGCCGTGGAAATCGGTGATCTCCAGCGTTTCCGGGTCGGCATAGAGCGCGTTGATAGTGAAATCGCGCCGGTCGGCATCCTCGTGCCATTCCTCGGCATATTCGATCGTCGCGCGCCGTCCATCCGTCTCGACGTCACGCCGCAGGGTCGTCACTTCGACCGGGCCGCCATCGAGCAGGACCGTCACGGTGCCATGGTCGATCCCGGTGGGCACGGTGCGCAGGCCGGCCGCCTTGGCGCGGGCGATCACTTCTTCGGGCGGCAGCGGCGTCGCGCCGTCGACATCCTTGACCGGGATGCCGAGCAAGGTGTCGCGCACCGCGCCGCCGACCCAGCGCAACATGCCGGGGCCAAGCGCCCCGGCCAGCCCGGCCAGGTCCTCCCGCTGGGTCCAGGGGGCGGGGGGAAGGCGTTCAGTCATGGTGCGGCGCCTCCCAGGCGATCCTGCGTGAAAGGTTCGCGATGATGCCCGCCGTCACCCCCCATATGCGATGTTCGTGCCACATGATTTCCGTGTAGCCGCGTCTCTTGCCGTTCCAAACGCCATATTCGCGGCGGTGGTTTTCCCGGTTGAGAACGAAGTCTACCGGGGCTTCGAACCACTGGGCGACTTCGGTGGGATTGGGCGTGATCGCGATGTCGGGCGGGACCACCGCGAGGACCGGAGTGATCGCGAAGCCCGAAGCGGTCAGGTAGAGGTCGCTTTCGCCGATCACGGTCACGTCGCGTTCGTGGATGTCGAGTTCTTCCCACGCCTCGCGCAGGGCGGCCTCGGTCGGGCTTTCGCCATGGTCGATCTTGCCGCCGGGAAAGGCGACCTGGCCGGGATGCGAACGCATGTTGCTGGGGCGATGGATGAAAAGGAAACCGGGCCGCTCGCCCTCGGTCACGGCGGCAAGCACGGCGGCCGGGCGGAACGGGCCGTCGGGGCGCACGGCACGCTCGTCGCGCAGTTCGACCTCGGCGGCATGGCCAGCCTCGTGCAAGCGGCGCAGGCGTTCGACCAGCACGCTCATGCGGGGGCGTCCCCCGGCACCAGCGAGAAGCGCATGCCGCGGCTCGATACCGCAAGCTCGCCGTTCTCCAGCGCCATTTCGGCCAGTTGCCCGTAAGTGCTGCGGTTGAGCCGCGCTTCCGTGCCGTGGCGTACGCCAAGATAGAGCGCGGGCGTATCCGGGTCGCCGCGCGCGACGATCGGATGGTCCGGCCCGGCGATCACGGTGTCGTC